>JBCCFQ010000025.1:0-13794 GCA_039029655.1 Pseudomonadota bacterium
ATTCGAGCAAAGAACACCTCTGTTCTCTGTGTTGCAAGTGTTATCATTCAATGCGACTAATGCAAAGCGTATAGAGTATTGAGGATCCGTGGATGCCATCGAAAAAGCCACCGGCGTTTCCGAGGTATCCGTCATCGGATATTGCATCGGCGGCACACTGACAGCAGCTGCTCTGGCCTATATGGCTGAAAAAGGCGACGACCGGGTCAAGGCTGCCACGTTTTTTGCAGCTCAAGTAGATTTTTCGGAGGCCGGCGACCTCAAAGTCTTCATCGATGAACAACAATTGCAAAACCTTGATGAAATGATGGCTGAAAAGGGTTATCTAGACGGCGACGCCATGTACACCACATTCAACATGCTTCGCTCAAATGACTTAATTTGGTCTTTTTACGTTAACAATTATTTGTTAGGAAAAGATCCAATCCAGTTCGACTTGTTGTACTGGAATGGCGATGCAACGCGAATGCCTCGCACATTGCATATGTACTATCTTAGAGAATGCTATTTGCACAACAACTTGGCAAAACCAGGGGGTATGGTTCTGGACGGAGTACCCATTGATCTGACCAAGGTCAATACTCCGATCTATCTACAGTCTTCCAAGGAAGATCACATCGCACCTTACAATTCGGTTTTCAAAGCCAAACAACTTTATTCGGGACCAGTAAGATTTATGATGGCAGGCTCGGGCCATATTGCAGGAGTGATCAATCACCCTGACGCCAAAAAATATCAATACTGGATGAATGAGAGCCAACCCAACGACTTGGATGAATGGATCGCCGGTGCCGTGGAGCACCCCGGATCCTGGTGGCCGGACTGGGACAATTGGTTGTCCCAACATTCGGGACCCAAAGTCGCTGCCCGTGTTCCCGGAGATGGCAATCTCAAGGTATTGGAAGAGGCGCCTGGCTCTTTCGCAAAAACTCGCAACTAACCACAAGGTGTTTTATGAATCTTGACGAAAAAGTTATCGTCATTACCGGTGCTGCGCGCGGACTAGGTGCAGCTATGGCTAAGCGACTCTCAAAACAAGGGAGCAAGCTTGCCCTGGTGGATATGGATGAACCGACACTGCGAGCCATGTCCGGTGAAATCTCACAGTTGGGCGCACCCCAGGTGGAAACCTACGTGACCAACGTTGCAAAGGAAAATGAAGTCGAGGCTTTGTTTGACAGGATATCCGAGGACTTTGGCGCTATACACGGATTGATAAACAACGCGGGAATTACCCGAGATGCGCTGCTGGTTAAATTCAAAGATGGCGAGTTGGTGTCTAAGATGTCTATGGATCAATGGAATCTGGTCATGGATGTGAACCTCACCGGTGTGTTTTTGTGTGCACGAGAAGCAGCTGCGAAGATGATTCAACTGGAAAACAAAGGTTGCATCATCAATATCTCTTCTATATCCCGTCATGGAAACATGGGACAAACCAACTACACCGCCACCAAGGCTGCGGTACAAGCAATGACAGTCACTTGGGCAAAAGAGTTGGCTCGCTATGGCATTCGAGCAGCGGCCATTGCACCGGGTTTTATCGCTACCGAAATGGTCACGTCGATGAAAGAGTCCGCTTTAGAAAAACTCAGCGGTATGATCCCAGCAAAAAGGTTGGGCGACCCCGATGAGATCGCCCACACCGCTCAGTTCATACTAGAAAACGACTACATTAGTGGGCGTTGCTTTGGTGTTGACGGCGCACTCAGGCTGTAAATTAGAACCTAAAGACCACGCCCGCTTGCACCGAACGACCCGGTAGTGGAACCAGATCCTTCAAAGTAGACGTGTGCTGTCGCGCATCGTCATCGTTTAGGTTGGTTCCCCGTAGGTAAAAGTACAACGCCTCAGAGTAATTGTAGGCCACATTTGCACTAAGTAAGTTGTAACTATCCGTGGCCAACTCGTTGGGCGCAAACTGTCCCTGGTCATCATAGAACTTCGCTTCGACCCCCGCCGTCAGCTTCTCGCCAGTGTAGTCGACCCCCAATCCATACCTTGTTGGCGGAATTTGAGGAAGGTAATCACCATCACCATTTTCTTCGGCGTGCACAAAATCTGCGGAACCGTAGATATGAACATGACCCATCTGGCCATCATAAAGCTCTACCCGACCTTCGGCCTCGATCCCATAAAACTCAGCATCAGTTTGAACGTAGTCGAATACCGGAAACTCATCTTCCTCGAAACCAGCAGGCGTCAACGCAATGTAATCATCGACGTTGTTAACAAACCCAGTTATTGCCCAACTGAATTGCTCGTAGTTGCCACGAAAGGTAACGTCAAAGTTGGTACTGGTTTCTTTATCAAGGAAACCCGTACCTAAGACTACAGAACCACGCTCAAAGCGACTGACCGCAACGTGCGTGCCGTCGGCAAACAGCTCAGTGGCTGTCGGATGACGTTCAGTACGAGCAACATTGGCTGCTAACGAAAGATTGTTATTCAATTGATTAACTATTCCAACCGAGAAACCAAAGGCGACTTCACTATAGTCATCTGCAAAGCCTGCAGCATCAAGAGACTGATGTTCTAACCGGGCACTGGCTTGCAGCACCGTGGCATCTGAAAAGCCATACTCCTCAAAGGCAAACACGCTGATCTGCGTGTTCTGCGAAGGAGGCAAAAACGCCTCATCCCCAACAGCATCGAAGTCTATCGTTCTGAACTGCAATCCAAGTGCTCCAATCCAATCGCCTATGCCCCTGTGTCTTAGCTCGACGCGCGAGTCGAAACCGGTAGTGTCAAATTGAGTCCCGATCTCTTCACCTTCCAACTCAACATGCTCATAGTCGTTGTACGCAAGCCTGAACTTAGCTGTTTCGAAAAATCCACCTAGTTTGTACTCACCCTTCACATCCACCCTCGTTTGATCCAGGTCAACGCGAATGATTTCTTCCTCCTCTTCCTCGTGGCCTTCTTCCTCTTCCTCCTCTTCTTCATCATGGCCCTCTTCGTGACCGTGTCCACCAGGAACCCCGTACTCGCTGGCAAAGCCGCTGATTGAAACCCCAACATAACCGTTGTCACTCACGAACGAAAAGCCCGCGGAGCCGCCCCTGGTTTCTCCATCGCTGTTTTCTACCACACCGAAGGCCTCCTCTTCCTCATCGTGGCCTTCTTCTTCCTCGTCGTGCCCTTCCTCTTCGGCTTCTTCTAACGCACGAAGACGTGCGGACTCGGCGAAACCGGGGATTTCTATATTATCGACGCTTCGAAAAAAGTAATCCCCATGAAAGACAACGTTGCCTCTACCAAAGTTAATCTCACCTGCCAAGGCTTCAGTTTCTGTTGCGCTGTTGTAGTTTGCGGTTACGACTCCATCAACCGAACCCTCCGGAAGTACACTGGGTATACGTGAATCGACCAAGTTGATAATGCCTCCGGCCGCACCACTGCCATACAACAACGTTGCAGGACCACGAACGATTTCGATTCGCTCCGTCAAGATCGCATCCAACCCCACCTGATGATCTGCACTCAGTGCTGAGACATCCAGGCTATCCAACCCGTCTTGTAAGACACTGACCCGCTCACCTGCTTGCCCTCGAATGACAGGTCGAGAAGCTATAGGACCAAAGTAACTTGAACTGACACCCAGTTCTTGAGAGACCGTTTCACCAATACTGGTAGATTGCTTTTGTGTAAGCTCCTCACCGGTTAACACCCCGGCAGGCTGCGCTAGATTTTCTACCGTTCTAGCCAGCGGTGCCGCGGTCACAATTACCTCATCCAATTCGTTGTCGTGGTGGTCTTGGGCAAATACCTGATGACCCAAACAAAGCCCGAAACACAAGCCGATGGCAATAAAAACTTTTTGATTTATGCTTCTCATTGTCCAATACGCGCACACAACGTGCGGCGTTCTCCTGTACACAGTTTTGAGACTCATCGCGGGAAAGCGATGGATAGAGGTGCTAGACGTTCAGGGTAGGTGGAGCACGTATTGAAGTCTGCTCTCGAAAATGCACTCGAAAAAACAGCTTCTGGACGGCGGGCAGTTCATCGCCATCGTAAACCACCCCATTAAGGACAATTGAGGCTACGACGACCACGTCACCGCCATCTACCTTTTCACAGATAGAACAGGTATCCCCAATTTGTTTATCGAGATTCGGAACTTCCCGGTCACCCGCGGGTATCTGAACACAGACAAACGCCATCACGCCGCAGCAAACCAATGCATTCGCGCGGGCACTCACAATCCATTTGTGTGAGACTCTCTTCATGATCTGTCTGTTTCTTGTCGTTATGACCAGTGGAAAGCGTGGAAGCGTGTAGTTCCGTTGGACAAATGTAATCTAGGTCAACGGCACGAGCAAGTTCTCGGCCGATTTGCGGGCCTAGTAGGTCAACAGGGTTTGGCTAACTTGGTTTCGCTCAACTTCGTTTGGATAGAACCAAATTCGCTTACGATTAAATGTGTTATACATTTCCAGCTGGTCGTCGAAGTGCGGGCTCTTGGTCCCGTCCGACGCCACGAAACCGCTTTGCCCGGGTGGTGTAACGTCGTACGCAACTATGTTGTCTTCGCGTAACACAACCATATTGTTTTCAGTACCACGGTTTTGCTCGATGGGACCAACAAAGCCGAATGTCGGTGTTGTTTGGGGAACCCCAAGAAAATTGTCGGTACTGTAGGGTCGAGTGGGAACCTTGAGCCGCCAACTCCCCGGATCAGCACCATATCTCGCACTCAACTGGTCCATGGTTTGTGCCATCACCTCATTGATGATGTCATTCCGACTAGCACCATTAAGGAAGTCAAAGCTCAAAGACCCTTCTAGCGCCTCAACCAGTGTTTTGGTGCCGGTTTGGATATTTGTCCCGGCGGCTGTAGGATTTCCCTCAGTGGGATAGCCAAGGTAGGCAAACATAGGATAAACCGAGCCTAAGTCATCCGCTAACACCCTTTCCTGCAAGTTGGCAACAAACCGTCTAAACAACGTTGTCTGGGGTTCATCAAAAAACCCGTCGTTATTCGTATCCTGTGAAAGTCTATTCCAGCGATTCAACAGTTCGCTGGCCGCCAGCAGCCGCCTATCTTTGCTGGCTTCAGCCGCCTGGGCTATCCACTCTAAAAAATAAGGCGCGATAACATCCGCGTATGAACTGGTGACGATTAAGTCCCATGCTTGATCCGGCGTAAAAGAGTCACGGTTCGATATCGCTTCTTGCAAAAAGTCCACTCGATCCGCACTTGACCAGGAGTACCAGTATTCGTCAGGGTTCAACACACCAGGCGCGGGCTTGTTATTCCAATTTGCGACAAAACCTGATTTTGGATTCAACGCTTTGGGGTTGTGCAAGAACGACTGACGCCCTTTCCAATCATATTGCCCATCGCCGGAGACTGGAAAGCGATTGTCGTGAGATTCGTGTCGTTCGGGATAGTGACCCACAAAGGAATAACCAATATTCCCGTCTCTGTCAGCATAATACCAATTGATGTTCAGCGCTGCTTTTTCCGCCTGGTCAATCCAGTCGGCATAGTTGTCGGTGAGGGTGGAGTTTAGCCAAGCCAGTAGGCTCTGGAGTTCAACTCCGTCCCAAGCACGCTTCTTTGCATAAGCAATCCCGTTATCTAGATCCCAATGCACAATAGGTCCGTGAACAGAACGCCGAACCGTAATCTCAACCGGATCCTTTTCACGCACACGGATCATCTCTGTGCGAACGTCGAAATGTGCGTAATCATCCTTATACTGATAACGGCTATGGTCGTTGGGGTCCAAAGACTCACGGTAAATGTCGACAATGTCGCCAGCCCCCCAAGTACTGCCCCAAGCAATATGACCGTTATGCCCGAACAACAAAATAGGATAAGCAAAAGGCGTGTTACCCACCACATCGATACCACCACCGTGTAGACCGATCCCATAGACATAAGAAGGTGAAAACCAACCAAACTGTGGCCCATTCACTAAGATGGCATTGGCGTTAGTGGACTTCTGCGGACCCAAAACCCAACAATTGCTGAAACCTGAAAATACTGCCCAAGACACCTGGTGACTAGGTGCACTGTGTGTTATCCCTGCCGATACAAGCCTCCTCGCGGCGCCGGCATTCCAATCTTTGCTAGAAATCGAGGTCGGCGCATCATCCGTAATTCTGGGATTTAGGTGGTCAAAGATCGCCTGCGCGTCGTCCATACCATGTTGCTTAGTAAGCTCACTCAGTATGTGAAGATTGTCTAGCTCAGTGTTGAAATCACCATAACGATTGGCCATGGTGCCAACAAACACCATTGCAAGGTCATAACTGGTCCACGGCTGGGGTTCAAAATCAAAATCGACAAATTCTCTGGGCAAAAGAGTCTCGGGAGATTGCTGAATATTGGTGACCCAAGCATTAAACCCAGCAACATAGCCCTCAAAAATGTCTTTGTCTTGCTGAGGTAGCGCATTCAGTTGTTTACGTATGGACTCCGGAGAAAACCCCATGCGTGTACTCTTGTCGTGGTCTAAGTACTTTTCGCCGAGAACCTCAGCCACCAGACCTTGCGTACTTCGGCGCGCCATCTCCATCTGAAACAGGCGGTCCTGAGCCACAGCGTATCCATACCCGTAAAAAACACCATAGCGAGTATCAGCATAAACATGCGCCACCCCGTAGTTATCACGAACAATACGAACATCACGACTAAAGGTTTGTTGTGTCGGATTCGAGGGACAACCCGCTAAGAAAAACAGCGCAGCAAAAAAAACAACCTTAGAAACGCGATTTAGGACACAGCTGTTATTCAAGTCAATCACCCTTCTTCAACAACGTTTCTATAGCCAGGGCTACAGACAACAAATGGCGGTCCGACATTTCTGGGCCATCAACCTCCATACCAAACGGCAAACCTTGTGCTGTCGTCCCAATAGGCAAACTAATCCCTGGAAGTGCCGCGATACTGCCTAAGTCGGTATTTCTTATATAGGTGGGAAACGTCGGTACTTGCTCCCCATTCAATTCGACGGTCTCCATGCTCCCTTCGATGGGGCGGGCCGGTAAGATTGTTGTGGGAAAGATAAGTCCATCAAGATCATTTTCAGCAAAATAGACTTTGCAGAGTTCGCGTAAGGTCCCCCTCGCTTGCAGTGCGTCCAAGTACGCGTTTTCCGGGACTGGAGTCTGTAAGAGCATCCCAAAAACACCCTTAACATCTGTACTAGCGACTTGGGCCGCGACATCTTCGAAACTTAATTTCGTATCATACTCTTTTAGGTAGGCGGTCAAATCTCTTACAGTTTCGTACAAAGCAATACTGAAACCTGACACTTGCAGTAGCTCAGCCATTTGAGGAATGTCCGCGTCTACCAGGGTGACTCCTGCCCCCTCCAACTGACTCAACGTTTCTTCAACCAGACCAGCCGCGGCTTGGTCGACATTTGCGTAAAAAAACCCTCTTGGCACGCCAAGACGCACCTTGGCTAAGTCCGCCATCACCAAAGCTTCATCACCGTCAGTAATAACAGCGTCAACCAATGCTATATCGGTCACGTTCCTCGCCATAACACCAATGGTGTCTCGGGTGTTTGAGATAGGCGTGACGGCACCTTTGGGATATCGATTTGTACTAGGTCTAAAACCAACAATACCCGTCAACGCTGCGGGAATTCTGACAGAACCTCCGGTATCAGTACCTAAGCCAACAGGCGCAAGCCCTGCCGCAATGGCCGCAGCGGTACCACCACTGCTACCACCCGCAAATGTGCTTGTGTCAACGGGGTTAGCGACGGCTCCATAGGTAGCATTGTTGCTCGTGATGCCAAATGCCAACTCGTGTAAGTTTGTTTTCCCAAGAAAAACGACGCCGGCTTGCTTCAGTTTCGCGACGATCGCATTGTCTTGTGTTGGTGTAAAGTTAGCCAGTGCCGGAGTACCTGCTGTGTTAGCAATACCAGCAATATGAATATTGTCCTTAGCAACCATTGGAATACCGAACAAGGGTAGCTGTTTGTCTTTGGACTGATCCAGCTGTCTGGCTCTAGCGATAGCACCCTCATCATCCAGCGTGATGTACGCATTCAAATGCTGGGCCGACTCCGCTTTCTCTAGCAACTCACGCACAGTGGCCTCGACGGCACCAACTTCAGATGTACGCTCCGAACGTTTAGTCGCGGCTTCTTGGTTCTCTGTTTTCGAGCAACCAGGGCTTGCTACCACGATCAAAACCATCATTGCCAAGCGAATGTTCATAGCTATCCCCATCGGTAACGACAAACTAAGTTGGAAGAGTCTAATACAACGATGAAGTAAGTTGCCATGTAAATTCCGTGACTGTTAGACTTCCACAGAGCTTTCTGTTGAGGCGCGCCTAGAAAACTAATGAGTAGCCGTTTGTTGAAAGTTTTTCAGTCCATTCGACCGCAACTGTTTAAGGTTGTAGGCACAATTACGCAACCTAAGGACGTTGAAGACATTGTCCAGGAAGCATTCTTACGCTCATACCAGGCAGACAAAAAGCAGCAAATACAGCACCCTAAGACCTATTTGTTCCGTACCGCAAAAAATCTGGCCCTGAACTACATAAAGCTTAGTGACATAAAATTGGTGGACTCACTGGAGGATTCTGGTGTTTCAGATGTCTATAGTGATGGACCATCAGTAGAAGCCCAGGTGGAATCGAAAGATCGTTTCCTGTTGTTTTGTCGTGCGGTTCGAAATCTGCCTTTGCAATGCCGTCGCGCCTTTATCTTAAAGAAGGTATACGGCTTGTCACAGAAGGAAATCGCACAGTACTTAGGTGTTAGCGAAGGCACCGTCGAAAAGCATGTCGCCAAAGGGTTGGTGAGATGCGACGAGTATTTAACTGAGCACGGAGTGCTGAGCACTAGCCAGGAAAAGCGAAAGGTAAAAAGAAAGTGACAAATCTAGTACAGTTTCCTGATCCAAAGCGAATTCGCCAAGAGGCAGCCGCCTGGCTCGCCCAAATGGAAAAAGGTCTTACACCAGATGATGAAGACGCCTTAGGCGAGTGGCTGCAAGCCAGCACCCATCATGCTGAGACCTTCCTCCGAATGGCGGCGTTGTCGGACCAAATGGAAGTATTGCAAGAACTATCATCTCTGTTTCCCTTGCCTGAACCAGAAACCACCAAAACCTCCTGGTCAGGTCGTTTCGCAATAGCATGTGGAGTCGCCGCCATTGGGGTCGCAGTCGGACTGTACTTTGGCAGCGCCAGCGACGAAAAAGAAAGGCAACCTATTGTGCAAACCGTGTCCACCGAGTACGACACAGCGGTTGGCGAACAACGGACTGAAGAACTGGCCGATAGCTCCACTATTCTGATAAATACCGATTCATCATTAAGCGTTGACTACGATCAATCTGTGCGCACGGTGAAACTGCACAAAGGCGAAGCGCATTTTCAAGTCGAAAAAGACACACAAAGACCTTTTGTGGTTTACGCGGGCACCAAAATAGTCAAAGCCGTAGGTACGGCGTTTTCTGTCGAAGTACTGCCCAACGATGTTCAAGTCACCGTAACAGAAGGTGAAGTCATCATACTTGATCCTAAGAATGCTCATGCCCAGGAGTCCAGTGGCACGTCCTTGATTCAGGGCGAAAAAGCATCTCTAACGACACCTTCAACCATCGTTGAGCGTATACCCCCGGAACAAATCGAGATTGAGTTAGCATGGCACCGGGGCTTCATCATCTTCCAGGGTGAGTCGTTGGAAGAAGCACTAAGTGAGCTGAGTCGTTACTCGACCCAACAATATGTTATCGCCGACCCAGAGATTAAGGATAAGACACTTGGGGGCTATTGCCGTACAGACGATGTGGATGGCTTTTTATTTTCGCTAAGGGACAGCATCGGCGTTGCCGCAACGCGGAATGCGGACGGCGTTATCCTATTGACTGCGCTATAACGACTCTACCCTTAAACCAGCATTTTTTTGTTTTACAGTGGGGGATTTCTTGTTGCCGATCTGTCTATTGATGGTACGGGTTGTGCGACGGCACGACGCGGAATCATTTGGGGGATCCAAGTGAGGAATTGGCTTGCTTGTTTGATACTCTTGGCCAACCCACTGTCTATCGCTGCACAAACTCAGCAGACCTTCCATTTTGACCTTCCTCGTCAACGTGCCGACCTTGCATTGACGGCTTTTGCGCAACAGGTTGATCTGACGCTCGTGTTCTCATTTGACCTTGTTAGCCAAAAGACCGCCAACCGCTTAAGGGGTCGTTACACCGTCGAATCCGGGCTACGGAGATTGTTGCGGGGCACCGGCCTTGCAGCAACCGTAGGGTCGCAAGGCCAATTGTCTGTTAGAGAAATCGACGAGGGGGAATCTATGAATGTGAACAAAGGCGTTTATGTCGCCGTTGCAGCCGGGCTGTTTGCCGCGGAACCGGCACGAGGACAGATCGAAGAGGTCGTGGTAACCGCACAACATCGTGCTGAGAACCTACAAGAAGTTCCGGTTACTGTCACCGCATTGGGCGCAGACCAACTAGAAAAAGCGGACATTTACGACGCCACGACTATCGCCCTGCACGCACCTGGCATGACTTATGGTGAGTTCTCACCCGGTCAAGCAGTCATTTCACTTCGAGGCGTTAGCTCCGCCGATGACGGTGCCGGGTTAGACAACTCCGTCGCACTGTTCTTGGATGGTGTCTACATTGGTCGTTTGGCCAGCATTAACTTCGATATGTTCGATTTGGAACGGGTGGAGGTTCTTCGTGGGCCTCAAGGCACGCTGTTTGGCCGAAATGCCATTGGCGGTGCCCTAAATGTCGTCTCTGCGAAACCTACCGATGAGTTGAGCAGTAGGGTTGGCATCACAACGGGCAACGAAGGCATATTGCGTTATCGCGGATTGATTAGTGGTCCCTTGACGGACTCGGTAAGCGGCAAAGTGTCGTTCACCCATCGCGAGCACGATGGTTTTGTTCGCAACGTGATTTTGAACAAGGATCACCAAGACGAAAACACTACTTCGGTTCGTGGGCAACTGAGATTTGAAACCGAGCAATCCGAATGGCTTTTGTCTGCTGACTGGATGGAAGATGACCGGGAAGACATGGGCCGCACCCCCATCTTCGACGGTGCACCTGTTCTCGCAATTTTGGAGGCCAATGGTGCAACACAACCCAGACAAAACGCGGCCTCAGCTGATGGTTTCTCTGACCGCAACGCCAGTGGCGTGAGTCTGCAAGGTGACATCGAGTTTGACAAAGGCACTTTGACCAGCATTACAGCGTTCCGTAGTGCAGAGACCGACTGGGAAATGCTCTCTGTGGGTGTTCCTCTGGGTGGCCTCGGTCTGCCGTTTGACGAAGTCATCGACGATATCCAAGAGGAAATCGACACATTTTCCCAAGAGTTACGCTGGACCTCGTCACTGGGTGGCGCATTTGAATACACTGCCGGGCTGTATTTCTTTACCGAAGACACCGACCGTACCGAGATCTTTAGAATCACAGGCGCAGGAGGCTATAGCGACCCGGGCAATCCGTTTCGAATCACAGATATCGGTGGTCAACCTATTATCGGCAATGAGTATTCACGAACCGCCAACGAAACCACCAGCTATGCTGTGTACGCCCAGGGGAGCTGGGAACCCAGCGAACAATGGCGTTTCACCCTGGGCGGAAGATTCACCGTTGACGACAAAGACTATACCGCGGTCTCTGTTAACTGCGACTTAGTGTTTGCCAATGACCCCTCCATCATTGGCACGCAATTTGAGAACTTCGAACCCTGCGGCGGCCGACCTGGAAGTCTAAACGTCATCGCCGAAGCCTTTGAAGTGAATCCATCAGACGACTGGAGTGACTTTTCGCCAAAGATCGCCGCGCAGTATTTTCCCAATGACAGCGTGATGTTGTTTGGATCCATTTCCAAGGGCTTTAAGAGCGGTGGCTTCGCCGGATCCCAAGGTGTTGAAGCCGTAGCAAGCGATCCCGTAGAACCGGAAACAGTGCTTAACTATGAGTTAGGTTTCAAAGGTGATCTGCTGGATGATTCTCTGCGACTAAACATCACTGGGTTCTTCATGGATTACGAAGATCTACAAATTGTTCGCTTTGGCCCAGTGCCTGTCTCACCCTTTGGCACATTCCTCACCACCAATATTGGATCTGCGGACATCAGTGGTTTAGAAACCGAGTTTACCTGGTACGCCACTGATAACTTTAGAGTCGCGGGTCACGTGGCTATTTTAAACTCTGAAGTAAACGATTTGATTATCAATGGCATCGACCTATCGGGCTCTGACCTACGTCAAGCCCCAGAGCTGACCTACAACTTGTTACTGAACTACAACTACCCGAGTGACAACGGGAATTGGGACTTCCGAGTTGAATTCAGCCACGTTGACGAGCAAATCACGGACTATCTAAATCAAAACACCGTGATCCAAGAACATGACTTACTGGATGCAAGAGTTGCCTGGACCTCCCCCGATGAGGAATGGGAAGTCGCTGTTTGGGGTAAAAACCTCACGGACGAAGATTACATTTCCCACAGTTATGTCATCGGACCCGGTGTCATCGGCGTGTGGGGCGCGCCCGCAACGTATGGTGTAACGGTGAATTGGAACTTGCAGTAGAAGATTGATCGTCAGTCTGGGAAAGCCTGAGGGGACGTGAGGTCTCTTCGGGCTTCGGGCTTCCCTAACATCGTCATCCCGGCGCAGGCCGGGATCCAGTAATACTTCGCCGCGAAGCGGCTCCTTTCCAACTAGAGCCTAGGGCCCAGAGCCTATAGACTTCACCCACACCACCCACCAAACACGGACCACCATGAAAACTCTGCTAGCCTTTCTCGCGCTCACCCTTTCCCTCCCCGCCTCACCCTCCGGCTTCGACCAAAAAACCTTCCAACGCTGGGTAGATATGCGCGTGGGCACCGGAGAGCCCGTTTATTGGTACTCAACGGGCACAATTCGCACATACCCAGGCGGAGAATTGATCGCCACTATGGAGGGCTACGATACGGCTCGACTGGATAAAGACATCTCGACAGATACGAAGGCTGTTCAACTCAGCCGAAAGACCTATGTGTACCGTGACCCAAGCTCAGGTGAACTCATCAAACAAGAAGACGGTAGTCCCGTTGCTGCTATTGCTTACCCCTATCAATTGATCACTTATGAATTGAAAGGAAACGGATTAGAAACTTGGGTTGAGCAAGGTAAAGGCAAACGCAAGCAGACTATCGGACCCGGAACCGACTTAGTTGCCCACCATCTAGAGGGCGGACTTCTTTTCAGTGCACCTTTATTCTTGGACTTTGAGCTTCCCGGTGGTAATCGTTATCAAACTTTCGAGCACTATGACTTTTTCTCGCCTAATAGTGACAATCTAGATGACAGTTACATTACCTTCGTCCGTTACGGAAGCGCCCCGCGATGGTCAAAGGCCGACAAGATCGTCATGCACCTCATCACCCAACGTTTTGACGACTACCAAAAGGTGCCCCAGTCCATGCGAGATTGGATAGGGTCTGAAGGACAGTTGTGGAAGGAACCGCCAAAAGACATGCAAGAAATACTCGACTTGCAGGCCGAGTAACCAATCCGTCATGCGCAAAATTTCCGACGCTTTGAATAGTGACATTGATTGCTTAATGCGATCCGTCGGCGGTCTGTCGAAAGTTCGCTTGGCTTCTCTAATGCAAGAATGGGCGAGCGCAAGCTTATGAGCCGCCTAGAAAAGGCACAGGTATTCGCCCTCTCCAATAACAATGGAATGGAAGTCGTTGTTAGTAATTATGGCGGGATAATCCAAAAGCTCCTTGTACCGGATCGACTTGGACAACTAGCGGATGTTGTCCTAGGGTTCGAC
>JBCCFQ010000026.1:0-13747 GCA_039029655.1 Pseudomonadota bacterium
CCGACGAAGGCCGGCATCACCGCGCCAAACACCATGATGAGCGCATGAACCGTGGTCATCTGGTTGAAGAAGTGTGGGTCAACAAATTGAAGCCCCGGCATAAACAATTCAGCACGAATGACCATGGCCATGGCGCCGCCAGTCATAAACATGACCAAGCTAAACACCAAATACATGGTGCCAATGTCTTTATGGTTCGTCGTGAATAACCACCGCTTTATGCCTGTTGGATGTTCGTCGTGATGGTCGTCATGTGCTGTGGCTGCGTCGCTCATTAGAATCTCTCCGTCGTAGGCTTAGCCTAGCGTGCTGCTTGTATGTCTTCGGGTGTCACAACATCACCGGTGTCGTTACCCCAGGCATTACGTTGATACGTGACGATAGACGCAAGGTCCACGTCGGTTAGTATCGCGCCGAACCCCACCATAGCGGTTCCTGGTCGTCCGTTCAGCGAGATACTGATGTGTTCTGCTACGTCGCCGGTGGCGACTGGGCTACCCGCCAACGCTGGAAACGTAGGTGGGATACCCTTGCCATCGAGTTGATGACATGCCATGCCACAGTGTGTGTTGTACAAAGACTCGCCTCTGGTCATTAGTTCGTCCAAGTTCCAGTCTTGTGCGGGCTCTTCGGTGGTTGTCGCGGTTTCCACTGCAGCTGGAGCCACCGTAGGTGCTGCTGCTGGTGCAGCCGCTAACACGGCCGCTTGTGCACCACCTTGTTCTTCAACCCAGGCTGTATATTCGTCTTCGGTTTTGGCTACGACAACGATGGGCATAAAGCCATGACCACGGCCACACAATTCTGTGCACTGGCCTCTATAAGTCCCAGGTGTTTCAATCTGAAACCAGGTTTCGTTAATAAAACCAGGTATCGCGTCCTTTTTAACGTAGAGTTCTGGAACCCACCATGAGTGGATTACATCACTGGCAGTCAAAAGGATTCGTATCTTCTTATTAACCGGTACAACTAGTGGGTTGTCGACATCTCTAAGGTAATGCTCCACGTCAAATGCATCGATTCCAGAGTTTAACCGGGCCGCAGCGTAGCTTGAGTCGGAGATGTTGCTGAAAAAGGACACGCCATTGTCCAAGTATTCGTACTGCCACTTCCATTGATAACCCGTTACCTTGACGGTCATGTCCGGATTGCTTGCATCTTCGATTTTCATGACGGATTCGGCGGAGGGGATCGCCATGCCGATAAGGATCAAAAACGGGATCGCAGTCCAAACAATTTCAGCTTTGGTGCTGTGCTCAAAGGTGGCCGGAACGGGATGTTTGTCTTTGCGGAAAGCCACTATGGAATAGATCATGACGGCGAAGACACCCACGGCGATAACACAACAGATGACGAAAATCAGGATATGAAGATCGTGAATTTCTTCACTCAGTGTTGTGACACCGGGCGGCATGTCGATTGCCCAGTCGGCCCAGGCGGACTTTATAACGCCCAAACCAACCAGTATCCCAAGGACACACTTTAAGATTCTCAACCTGCTCAACATGCGTTGGCACCCCTATTTGGCTATTTAGATGGCGGCTCTTGGCCTTGGTGAATCAATGGCGGCGATTGGTCCACCCTACCAATTAAAACGGTCAGCCTCTTCCATAGGCCTTTCCGTTCGGTCTCGGTGAGGCATGATGCCACTTCGTAGCATTGCGCGCCAGACCGAATGACTAGTCGGTGCGGGTGGTGCGGCAATTTTGGATCAAGCAATTCCGCCTGAGACCAATGCCGTTGAAACTCAGTTTTTTGGGTCCCGAACTTGTGCCCTGATTCAGTAATTACTTTATCGTCAGAAATTGAGATAACTTCACGATAATTGCCTCGACGCATGCTCAATCCCAAACAAAATCCGAGGGCGAACAGTTCTAATCCGACAAATGGCAAGACCGGCCAAAAACCCATACTGGCGAACCCTAGGCCGATTGTCAGTCCAGTCACGGATACGACGATAAAAAAAATCCAGGCTCCCCTAGGAGACAGCGAATTGTTTGGACGGACAACGATTGTGTGGGTAGCACTCGTAGCCACTTAGAGCTCCTTAGCTGCAGCTATTGTAGGCAAAAAACCAGCGTCCAAGTAGTTTGCGCCAATCTCAGAAAACGCCCACTTGGGCGGAGTATTGTAGCATTGCATCGCAGCAAAAGTCCGTTTTGGCGATAAATTCATGCTATAAATGTTTTCGGTGCACTGGCGAAAAAGGATGCTGTCCCGATGCCAAAAATAGAGATAGAGCAGCACATAAAAGCCCATGCCGACGTGGTTTGGAAAGTGATTTCCGATCTGGACCACTGGGACAACGTTGCCCCGAATGTGTCCAAGGTGGAAATGTTAGGAACGGACAAACCAGGGTTGGCTCGCCGCATTTATGACAATAAGGGCCGGACCTGGGTGGAAAAGCTGACCGCGTGGGAGGAGGGGCGAGGTTACACCATGGAGGTGGACACCTCAGACCCTGAATATGCGTTCCCCTTTGACAAGATGCGTGGGATTTTCACCATGCAGGATCGCCGCGGCACGATTATTATTAATATGCGCTTTGAATACAGCCCGAAATACGGACCCATCGGGCGTTTATTGGACAGATTTCAATTCATACCCCGATTTAAGGCTTTGTTCCGGGAGGCTATGCACAACTGGATCAGGCAGATTTATGCCCGGGAGTGGGCTTATCGAGTCACGGTAGCAAATCTGATCAAAGATAAAGGTGGCAAAGTGTTCTCCGTGGCGCCTGAAACCAGCATCATCGACGCGGCCAACATTTTGCGGCAAAACCGAATTGGTTCGGTGATGGTTTTGAGTCCGGAGGGGCGCATCGTGGGCGTGGTTTCCGAACGGGACATTGTAAGGGGCATTTCAGACTACGGAGGGGAATGCCTACAACACCCAGTCAAAGATATTATGACCGAAAAGGTCGTGGTGTGTGAGCCCGACTACAATATGGTTCTGGTCATGGCATGCATGACCGACCGCCGTATCCGGCATCTTCCGGTTATGGAAGGCGATAAATGTATTGGTGTCATCAGTATCGGTGATGTGGTTCGGGCGCGCATTGAAGAACTGGAGAATGAATCTAAGACCATGCGCGAATACATCAAGGGTCGCCGCTGGCGGGAATTGTTTATGCAGATTGGCCCCGCCGCGTACGAAAGGGAAAAGCGCCAGGAGCTTGCGGGTTAGCGTTGTGACGGTCACCGACTATTGACTTAATCAATTTAGGGCATCGCCACAAGGGAGTCGCGGATTGCCCGAATAAGTCAATAGTCGGTGATCGGCATCCGATTTCTATTGCTCCAAGGAAATGATGTAAGCCACTACGTCATTGACTTGTTCTTCGGTGGCTAGAGTCATTGACATAGGCACCATTTGTTGGCCATAAATGTCTTTGGCGTGAGAGCCTCGAATGCCGTCTCTAAAATACTCAAGCTGTCTCGCTAAGTACCAGGCGTGTTGTCCGGTGAGTCTAGGTGCATTGAGTGACTTATTGCCCTCACCTTGGGCACCGTGACAGGCGGTGCAAACCGCGTAGTGTTTTTTGCCCGCGTCGGCATTGCCACTGACCGTGGCTTCCACTTTAGGTGCAGGCAAGCTGGAGACGTAGGCGGAAACGTCCTCGATTGCCTTGTCGTCTGCCAGAGTCATGGCCATAGGTCGCATTTGTGCGCCATAGGTATCTTTTTCGTGGGAGCCACGAATCCCGGCTTTGAAATTTTTCAGCTGGCGAATGACGTACCATTCGTCCTGCCCACCGTTGGCGGGCGCGTTGAGGGCCACATTTCCCTCACCCTGAGCACCATGACAGGCAACACAGACCGAATCCCAAGTCTTTTTGCCGGCAGCAGCGTCACCGGCTTGGCTCTCCATGGCCGCGAGAAAAATAAACGCCAGAAAAGTAACAAGGAGTAACGTTTTTTTCATAAGTGCAATTCCCCACATTAAACTGCAGGCTCAAATTACCTAAAGTGCACTATATGTTCAAGCGCCTGAAGTGGTATTTTGTCAATGTTTGACAGAGCTGGAAATGGCTATTGCACCAAGAGTTGTGAGGATTCATGCCCATGCACATAAATTTATTTTTTTGCGATGAAGCGGAAACAACAGATGACGGAAAACTGAACGCCACGGGTATTTTCGATGAACTGTATGCGCCTGGATTTCCGGCGCAGCAAGAACGTGTTGTCTTGGCGGGCGTTGCGACTTGGAACAGAGATGATGACGGTGACAAGTCCATACGTATTGACATTGTTGGCCCAGAACAAAAGTGCATCTTTTCGATAGAGGCAGTAACCACCATTGATGAACGCCCTGAAGATCGTGCGCCCGCGAAAAGTCATTTTATTTTTCCTTTGGAAAAATTAACTTTCGATAGTGCCGGTGACTACCAAGTACAAGTTACTGTTGGTGATGAAAAACACTGTGTTGCACCGCTCCATATCGTGCTTGCGCAAGAGTAGTTGTGGAGTTTCAGTTAAATTTCGGGCACAATTAGAGCTAATAAAAAGATTCTTCAATAAAGAATTTTGATAAAAGACAGGTGTGGGGCCATGTCTATTTCAGTGCTTGACGCACTACAGCCTTTCAAAAAGGCTGTGTTTATAGGGCTGTTTGGCCTTTTTGGTTTGGTCGTAGGTGTATGGGCCAATACCACGTATTTTTCAGATAAAGCGCCAGTTCAACCCATAAATTTTAGTCATCAAATTCACGCGGGTGAAAACGAAATACCGTGTATGTACTGTCATGCTCATGCGGCAACCAGTACATCAGCTGGCGTGCCTAGCGTCGAAAAGTGTATGGGCTGTCATAAAGCCATCGCTACTGATCGCCCAGAAATTCAAAAGCTAACCAATTATTGGAACAATCGCGAACCCATCCCCTGGATTAAGGTGCACGATGTTCCTGACTTTGTTTATTTTCCACACAAGCGCCACATTCAAGCAGGTCTTGAGTGTCAGCAATGTCATGGAGATGTTCAAAACATGGCAGTCGTAACTCGAGTGTCGGATCTAAAAATGCCATTTTGTGTTGATTGCCACACAGAACGTGAAGTAGAGCATGGCCGTGATTGTTGGACTTGCCACAAGTGAAGATTCGACGTGTTCAGCAGGAGTGGCTTTCTTGATGTAGCAGATGTACCCGTTGGTTGCAGGGGGAAAAATGTCAGATATCAACCGTAGAGATTTTCTTAAGTTCGTTGGCGCCGGCGGTGTCGGGGCTGGGGCAGGTTTTTATTTGGCAGATGCATCTAAGAAGACTGTCGAGTATCTAATACCTCAAGTCGTACCTCCGGAAGATTACGTGCCTGGTGTTGCCTCCTGGTACAACACGGTTTGCACACAATGTGATGCCGCTTGTGGAATCAGTGTACGAACAAAGGAAGGCCGTGCTAAGAAAATTGAGGGTAATGCCAACCATCCCGTGAATCAGGGTGGACTGTGTGCTCGCGGCCAGGCTGGACTCAACGCGCTTTACAATCCCGACAGGGTGAGAACCCCCCTCTTGTTAGAGGGGGGGAGATACCGGGAAATTTCCTGGGACCGGGCCCTTACGGAATTGGGGCGACGCATCAGCAGTCTTCGAATACAGAATCAAATTGATAAAGTTTCAGTCCTTTCCAACACGCAATCTGGCCACATCGGCGAACTTCTAGACCGCTTTATCCAACTACTAGGCACAGACCATTACGCGCAGTATTCGGTGACGGCACCTCATGCCATTCAAGAGGCTAATCGAATCAGTTTTGGTGAGCCGACCTTGCCCTACTACGACATTGCCAATGCGGATGTTGTCGTGTCTTTCGGTGCCGATTATTTGGGTACTTGGTTAAGTCCGGTGCACTACTCCAAAGCCTACGGGAAGTTGCGACAGGGCCGCGATCATCGCGGTACAACCGTACAGTTTGAAAGCCGAATGTCGTTAACCGGCGCCAACGCGGATGAGTGGCATGCGCCGAATCCGGGCAGCGAAGGTTTGCTTGCCATGGCTATGGCCAATGTTGTTAGCCGCTCGTCGGCGGTGGCGGATGCGGGTGCATGGAGTCAGTCTCTCAGTGCCTACGCGCCGTCTAGAGTTGCAGAGCAAATTGGCATAGATGCAGACAAGATCGAGGCTGTTGCAAATGCTTTTGCCAGCGGAAACGGATTAGCCCTTGCTGGGGGTTCAGCGCTGGCGGGCACCAATGGTGTGGCCGTTCAAGTAGCGGTAAATGTATTGAATTATTTGGGTGGCGCCATTGGCAGAGAAGGTGGCGTGATTTTCAATTCCGATGGACCAGCCAGCAAAGCCGCAAGCTTTGCACAACTGACAGAATTTGCTCAGCAACTGGGTGATCGCGGCACCGAAGTGTTGATGCTACTTGATGCGAACCCCGTGTACGATCTGCCGCAAAGCGCGGGCTTTTCGGCCGCCATTGAAAACGTGCCATTTGTCGTCAGTGTTAATAGCTTTTTAGATGAAAGTAGTGCGATGGCGGATCTTGTGCTGCCGTTAGATACTTACCTGGAAGCGTGGTCCGACGCGTCGCCGAATCCTGGTGTGGGGTTTAGCGTTTCTTCCATTGCGCAACCCGTCGTACAACGTGTGTTTGATACCAAGTCCTTGGGCGATATTGTGCTGGGTTTGTCAGCACAAATCGGCAGCGAACTTCCCATAGAGTTGCCTTGGACCAGTGCGGAAGAGTACTTGCGTGGCGTGTGGCTTGATAACTATCTGGCTGCTGAGCCAGGTGGTAACGAAAAGTCGTTTGAAACTTTTTGGAGATCAGTTCTGAGCGCTGGTGTGGTGGGCCAAAGACCTGCGTCCGTCGGTGGTGCCAATGTTTCTTTGAATTCATCCGCAACATCTGGAATGGACTTCGGTGTTGGAGATTTTTCTGGTTCCGAGTCCGAACGTCCTTTTGTTTTTCAGCCTTATGAGAGTGTCATGATGGGTGTCGGACGGACCGCTAATTCACCCTGGCTCCAGGAAACACCGGATCCTTTAACCAGTATTGTTTATGGCTCATGGGTCGAATTGAACCCAGCTACCGCTAAAGAGTTAGGTATTCGGGAAGGCGATTTGCTGGAAGTGGCCTCCGATTCCGGAACACTGACAGCGCCTGCATTCTTGTATCCAGGCATACGGCCTGACGTTATTGCCATGCCCATGGGGCAGGGTCACACGGAGTATGGCCGTTATGCAAAAGATCGCGGAGTTAGCCCAACTCGGATCTTAAGTGACCTCACCGATTCAAGAACTGGTGCCCTAGCTACGGCTGCCACACGGGTCAGTATTTCTAAGACGGGCGAGCGGCATGGACTGATCAAGAACGATGGTATTACCCGAACTCTGGGTCGTCAGATTCTGGGACCGCACTCAGGTGGTCACTAGAGGTAAATTATGAGCATTGTTGAGAAATACAAAAAGTATCGAAAGGCGGGTTACTTCGACAAATTCGACTATCACTGGGGCATGACTATTGACTTAGACCGTTGTACCGGTTGTGAGGCATGTGTCGTTGCTTGTACTGCTGAAAACAACTTGCCGATCGTGGGCGAAGAAAATTATCGACTAAAACGCGAGATAAAATGGTTGAGAATCGAGCGTTATTGGGATGGCGATTATCCTGATGCAAAGCTAAATTTTATTCCCATATTGTGTCAACAATGCGATCAAGCGCCGTGTGAGACGCCGTGCCCCGTGGGCGCTACTTATCACAACCAGGATGGTCTTAATACGCAAATCTACAATCGATGCATCGGTACGCGAACTTGTGCGGTGTATTGCCCTTACGAAGTTCGGTATTTTAATTGGTTCACTTACAAGTGGGACGCGCCCTTAGAGCAACAGCTAAACCCTGATGTGTCTGTTCGGGAAAAGGGCGTCATGGAGAAATGTACCTTTTGCATACAACGCATTCGTGATGCGAAAGATACGGCCAAGGACGAGGATCGACGGCGAGTAAGGGATGGCGAGGTCAAACCCGCCTGTGTGCAAAGCTGCGCCACGGAGGCCTTGGTTTTTGGTGACCTCAATGATCCCGATGCAAAAGTCAGCAAGCTCTACAAAGATAAGCGTGGCTACAAGGTTCTGGAGGAGTTAAACACAGCGCCGTCAGTGGTGTACCTGAAAAAGGTGAAGGCTCATGTCTGAGGCAACCTATCAGGAACCCCGTTGGGATGAAGTCAACCGTGATGTGTTGGCTACAATGCTTAATACAGGGCCAAGGTATTGGTGGTTGTTGGGTATCAGCATCACAGTTGCGTTGGTTTGTTTTTTTGGACCTTGGGCTTACCAACTGTATGTAGGTGTGGGTGCAGCGGGCATGAACCGCAGCGCAGTTTGGGGTACGTACCTATCTAACTTCATTTTTTGGATTGGCTTGAGTCACTCGGGGACGCTACTGTCCGCCGTATTGCATATTACTCAGTCCGATTGGCGCAAAGCCATCTATCGAAGTGCCGAAGCGATGACGCTTTTTTCGTTAATGACCGCAGCATTTTTTGTCATGGTGCATGTGGGGCGGGTTTGGTTTGTGCATTGGAGTGCGCCAATTCCTAATGAGATGGATTTGTGGCCTAACTTCCGTTCGCCATTGATGTTTGATGTTATGGCCATCACCACCTATCTGACAGCGAGCTCCATTTTCATCTACATGGGTTCCGTGCCGGATTTCGCGGCGGTTCGTGACGCAAGCACCGGTATGCGACGCCGGCTTTACACGATCTTTTCTTTTGGTTGGCGTGGAACCGCTAAGGAATGGCACACGCTGGGTTGGGCTTACACGTTTTTTGCCGTATTTGTGATTCCACTTGCGGTCTCGGTACACAGTATCGTGTCTTGGGATTTCGCAATGTCTATCGTGCCAGGGCTGCATCACACAATTTTTGCGCCGTACTTTGTTTGTGGTGCTATCTATTCTGGCACGGCAGGTATTGTCACCGTCATGTTTATCATTCGAAAGTACCTAAACTTTGAGCGCTACATCCGAGAGATTCATTTAGACAATCTTGGCAAGTTACTTGTGGTGCTTTCTTTGATTTGGACTTACATTAATATCATGGAGGTGTTTACTACTTGGTACGGTGGTAGCTCTTTCGAAATGGAAGCATTGAAGTGGCGCTTAACAGGTTTCTACGCTCCTCTTTATTGGGAGATGATTTTGTTCTGCGCGGCTGTCCCGCTGCTGATGTTGTCCAAGAAAATACGCTGCAATTGGAAATATATGTTGATCATTTCTATTTTGATCAATATCGGCATGTTGACGGAAAGATTCATCATTGTTGCCACTTCGCTTCCACGCAAGTTCTTGCCTGATTCTTATGGCTTTTACTTCCCAAGCGGAGTAGAGATTTCCATCACCATCGGTTCATTCGCAATCTTTACTACATTATTTTTGATTTTTGTTAAGTGGGTGCCGAGCGTCTCGATCTATGAAGTTAAAGAAACGTTGAAGCCACTGAAAAGAGGTTCGGTGGAGGCACGCAGTTAAGCGTTGGGGAAAAGTATGACGACAAGTGTTATGGGTTTGTTTGACTACGAGGATGATTTTCTCGCGGCCGCCCGAAAGTTGAAGGACGCAGGCATCTCAGATCTGACGTTAATGTCTCCAATACCTTTGCATGATGCTGAGAAAGTATTGGGTTTGGGCTCTTCCGCGATACGCAGATTTTATTTGATTGGCGCCATCATTGGTGCAGTGTCCGGCTTTGCCTTGGCGACGTTTTCTGCGTTGTCATTTATTTTGCCCACCGGCGGGCGTGCCATCATCGCGATTCCACCCTTTCTCGTCATTACCTATGAACTGACAATCTTGTTTGGCGTTATTGCCACGTTGATTGGGTTTCATGTGGTTTCAGGGTTACCTGCTTGGCGCGACAAACCCTATGACGAACAGACTAATGTGAATCAGTTTTCAGTCTCGGTCGAGCTCGGTGAAGGTAAGGACGCTGATCGCATTGGACAAATTATGTCGAGTGCTGGTGCAGTCAACGTGAAGCAGGTGGAGGTTTAGTACATGGTCAGAACCTATGTGAGTTTTGGTTTGGCGGTGTTTTTGCTGAATACGGCCAGCGCCAATCCGTGGAGCGAGGACATGCGGGATCAGCCTTCGGTGAAACCCCAAGAGACTCAGGTGACCACGGCGCCTGCTGCAGTGCCTGCTGGTGGTAAGGAATTGGTGCAAAAACCTACGGACTTAACCAATTTGGTTAATAGTCGATTGGCGGCCGGTGCAGATTTAGAAAACCCGCACCCCAGAACGCCGGAGTCGGTGAATAGAGGAAAGCAAGTCTACGATTTGCACTGTCTAGTCTGTCACGGTTCGGACGGTCATGGTGGTGGAGCTGTGGGGAAGAAATTTGTGCCGCCACCTATGGACTTGACCTTACAGTACGTGCAAATCCAACCGGACGGCCAGCTTTTCTTCACCATAAGTCGAGGTAGTATCGCCATGCCTTACTACCGCGATGTCATAACACAGGAAGATCGCTGGCACATTGTTAACTACATCAAAAACGTATTGGGGCAACAATGAGCGCTGTACCAGAGTCATTTTTCGTCAGCACTGGCGTCAAATCCGGCGCCGGTGGTTATAAATCCTTGCTCACTATAAGCGGCTTGCTGTTTTTGCTTTGTGTCGTGGCCCTTATATACGCTTTGGCTACTAATCCAGAAGAATTGCCGTGGCCGTACATTGTCGTTAACTACACATACTTTCTCGGGTTGACTCAGTTTGGTGTGGCGTTTGTCGCCATTATGCGTATATGCAATGCCCGTTGGGCCAGACCATTCTATAGAGTAGCGGAAGCCCTAACGCTTTCTTTCTTTCCCATAGCCATTCTTGGTTTCTTATGTATCTACTTTTTCGGGCGGGATGTGTTGTTCGATTACTGGCTCAATCCAAAAGAGGGTGAACACATCAGCGGTTGGCTAAATTCCCCCTTCCTGCTTTGGCGCAATGTGATCGCGCTGCTTCTGTTTTACGCCGTTGCGGTGGTTTACGTGTTGGCTGGATTGATTCCGGACATGACCGAAGAAAATGCATCTGAAGGGCCGAAATGGCGTCAGGCGATTTACAAAAACTTGTTGTCCCGCAAATCAAAGAAATCTGAAGAACAAATGCGATGGCACAAACGCAATGTCTATTTTTATTCTTCTTACGTCATTCTAGCTTGTGCTTTAGCGCTCACGTTCATTTCTTGGGATCTCGGAATGACGTTGGTGTCCCACTATCACAGCACTGTCTTTCCCATGTACTTCATGATGGGCTGCATGTTTGCAGGTTCGGCGCTGATTTTTTTGATGTTTCGTTTGGTCGTTGGTTTTTCCGAGGTAGACCGATTTTTTGATACCCATTACCAAGGAAAGAGCGTTGGAATATTGTTGACGGGTTTCGCGCTGTTGTGGCTGTATTTTTTCTGGGCTCAGTTCTTCGTAAGTTGGTATGGCAATTTACCCTATGAATATGGCGTGATTTCAAAACAAATGTACGGCCACTATGCGCCCATGTTCTGGCTACAAATACTCTGTCTCATCGGTATTCCTATAGGCTCTTTGATTTTCGCCAAGGTGAAGCGAACGATTTGGCCTATGATCTTACTGTCACTTTTTATCTGCGCCGGAGTGTGGTTAAACCGATACTTGATCGTTATGCCTGCCTACTATGATGATCATCAATTATTGGGTTCCATTGCGGAGTTTGTAGCATCTATTGGCTTCTTAAGCGGCTTCTTGTTTTTGTTCTTGTGGACCGTCAACGCTTTTCCGATGGCGTCAACTTGGGAGTTGGAAGATGCGTCGAAAGGTCCGGATGCGGATTCGCCGCGGTTTGGATTTGATTAGGGCAGTTTTCAGTTTCAAGAGACAGGAATTTGCCGTGCGGTGAGCGGATATTGATGTCAGGTGCCTGATGTCCTCACGTTTTGGATTTGCGACGCCAGTGAGGCGGAGCCCCCCGTCATCCTGGGCTGGAAGCCCAGCCATAATCTGAAAATCGGCTGCCAGTTTGGGATGCGCCTAACGTTCATTCAAGAACTATTCAGCGGGTGCTCGTACTCCGCAGGGGTAGGACCCAGTAAGAAAGAGTCGCGCAGCGACACTAGTTAATGGGGTGACAATTCTTCGAATTTAGATCGAAGGAGCCGCTTCGCGGCAAAGTAATGACTGGATCCACCCCTTCGGAGTGCGTGCACACTTCGATTGCGCGGAAGATCTAGCTGAATGTTGTCGCTCTAGGCGAGACTATTTTTTCCAGATTTGTGGCCCGGCCTGCGCCGGGATGACGAACTCTCGCTTATTCCGTAAAAAACCGATGCTGATACTGCACCCGTAGAGTCTCGGAAGAACCCGTGGGTCGGGCATCAATTTCAAACACCAAGGTTTCACCATTGATCACAGGAACTTGGCCGATGTAATAGACGGCGTCTTGTTCGTTCACTTCCCTAAGGGGCATGTCTTTCAGCTGGCCGGTGAGGTTTCGGGTGACGGAGTTCACTTCCCCAGTTACAGGGATACCCGTGGCGAGTGCGGAGTCAGGGTCTTTCTTAAGCAGCACCACGTTGAGCATCGCACGGCTTGCGCTACGGGGAATGTTGTAGGTTCTTGCTACCTCTGGGGCAAGTTCGTCCGTGGTGAGGGCATTCACTGAGATTACATAGTCTCCTAGGTCAGCGTAGTTCTGATTCTCATCCATCTGTAAGCGGTTCGATGTCGGAGACGGGATGGTGCTCGCAGTTCCGGAGTCCCCGCCCTCTTGAGCGCACCCGCCAAGGGCCAACATTAACCCAGCAAACACTAAGTAATAGAGTCGGTTACTTACCATGGATGTATCCCCTTGCAATTTGTTTTGGCGATGGGCGCTGAGTAAATTCTAGCTGCCGCCATCTCGTTCTGGCTGCGACAAACCGGGCTGACTGGCGTAATAGTTTGCCAAAGCCTCAATGTCGTCGTCAGACAGGGTGCCGACGAACCCCGCCATAATGGCGTTTTTGCGTTCCCCAGACTTGTATTGACTCAAAGCCGCTGCCAAATAGTCGGCATGCTGACCATTTAAGCTTGGGAATGCTGAAGAAATTCCTTTGCCGGTGTCACCATGACAGGCAGTACAGGTACTTGCCGCCTCGGGCATAGTGCCTTTGGCGGTAGATTCATCTGCCCCCAAACTCTCAAAATAAGCGCCAATGTCGCGCATTTCATCGGCTGTTAAATCAAACGCTTGAGAGTGCATGGTGGCATGAGCCCGGTCCTTGCTTTTGTAACCATTTAGGGAGGCGGCGATATAATCTGCGTATTGACCACCGAGCTTAGGTACTTTGTACGTGGGATACACATTAGTTAATGTGTCGACGCCGTGGCATCCCAGACAGGTTTCGGAGAGGGCCCGACCTCGTTGGGTGTCGCCAGCCTGAGCATTTGCGGCGGCCTGACAGACCAATAGAGTGATAATGCCCGCCAAAATGCGGAATCGAGACCTCAAAATCATGCTGATCCTCCCACCGTCGAGGTTATTTTGTGCCTGCCATGTTAATGAGTCGAAGGGGAAAATACCACCGAAACTAGGCGATTACTCCCACGCTTTTGCGGCTGATAATCAGCCTGGTTGAAAATGCCTCAAGTCCTCGAAATCTGGGGCATTGACACCCTTGAAATTGCAACGCAAAATAGCCGGCTTTCTGCGTGCGGAGGGGTACTCAAGCGGTCAACGAGGGCAGACTGTAAATCTGCTGGCTATGCCTACGTAGGTTCGAATCCTACCCCCTCCACCATA
>JBCCFQ010000027.1:0-13571 GCA_039029655.1 Pseudomonadota bacterium
CCCTATCAAAGAGCTGGAGTGAGGAACTCGACCGAAGGATAGGGCTGATGCGAAATCTGCAAAGCGAGTTGAACCGGTGTATCGGCTGTGGTTGTCTCAGCCTCGATGTTTGCCAACTTGCCAATTCAAACGACAGGCTTGGCGGGTTGGGTCCTGGTGCTCATCTCCTAGACTAGAGCAAAAAACCTCCGACTGAGCGCTGCGTCAAAGTCCATGCTAGGCTTTTCCCCTATGCTACTTTTTTTGACTGGCAGCTGACTTGAAATGAAATCGCCAATGACCGCTCAACGGCTTGCCATAGCCTTGATGCTTTCCCTTGGTATCGCGTTTTTCTACGCCAGCTACAAAGCCATCGATAACATCGTTGCTGAGCAGAGTCGGGTACAACAACAGGCAATCTCCCCGGTGTTTAAGTTGGTACGGGACGAATTGCTCCGGCCGTTCTATATCGCGGAAACCTTTGCCAGCTCAATTGATCTTACCGCAATGGTGGATTCTCCCGGTTTTGACGAAGCGGCTCTACTTCAACGCCTCCAAAAAATGGAGCGCGACCTTGACCTAACATTTTTCGTGGCTAGCGAACAGTCACGGAAACAGTACTTTTCGAATGGTTCAACATTGGAGCTTGTGGAAGGTGAGGTCGCGTGGTACTTCGAGGCCAAAGCAAGGGATAAAGACTTCATGGCTGACCTGGGTCAGGTCGGTGATGTGCATCTGTTCTTTGACGTTAAGATTTATGGATCCGATCAGGCATTCCTGGGGTATGTTGGTGTTGGAAAGCCGGTGCAGCGATTCCTCGATACTTTCAACCGATACAAATCACGTTACAAGTATGAGTTTCTCTTCGTTAACGACAACAATGAGATCATTCTCTCCTCACTGCCAGACCTCGTGGTCACCGGTGCGTATATACCAACTTTGGATTCTGTTGATTGGTTTCGCAACGGAGACCCAGGCCAGCAAAGTAACGACAGCGAGATTATTCAGATAGAGGATGAGGACTTTCTTGTCTCAGAGTTTGGCATTGAGGAACTCGGTTGGAGATTGCTGTTATTCGTTCCCCTCGAAGCTCGCCAGGCGCAGATCACCAATTCCTTCGTCTCCAACGCGTTGCTTGCCTCCTTCATTGTCTTGTTATTGGCGTGCACATTCTCCTTTTTCATACTTTTGTATAAGCGCAAAATTGAGCTGAAGTCGGAGGTTGATCCACTGACCGGATTACCGAATCGAGCCTATGTGCATAAACGCTTCGCCCAGCTCCAGCGATCAAAAGACCAAGTCTGTGTGCTGATCATTGATCTCGATCACTTTAAAGCAATCAATGACACTTACGGTCATGATGCTGGTGACAGTGTGCTCAAGGTAGTAGCGGACACCCTAAAACAGGGTTTAAGAAAGAAAGATGTTGTCAGTCGTTGGGGAGGTGAAGAATTCGTCATGCTGATTCCTGCAAACTCAATTGAAAGAGGCAGGTCCATCGCCGAAAGGGCGCGTCGAGAATTGGCCAGCCTCCGAATAAAGATAGGAGACAGCACTGTGTCTGTCACAGGGAGCTTTGGCGTGGCCTTCGCGGCTGCTCGAGATCAATCTTTGGACGAGCTCTTGGCGAACGCGGACGAAGTGTTGTACCGAGCTAAACGGGCAGGCCGGAATAGAGTGATGCTTTATCGGGCTGCATGATTTCGCGAACATAGCAGCGATGCGGAGATGAAGTTATGAAGAATTTACCTTCTGTGATGGTCTTGTGCTTATTGCTGTTTGGCTTAAGCTTAAGTCACGCAACAGATACCACCACGGTTGCCGCCGCTGTCAAGCGCATTGCGCCGGCTAACGTTTCCATTGATGCAGTGGAGTCAGAGGGAAAAAAATTCGTGATTCGCGGCACGGCTGCGAGTAACCAGGACGTTTCAAAACTGATGAGAGCACTGGCTGAGGAATTAGGCACTCCAAATCTTGAGAAAGTGCAACGTCAAAATGACAAAAGCCACTTTGTCTTGTCAATCGTTGTAAAGTAACCAAAGACCACTCGGCCTCGTGATCTACAGCTACGATTGCGGCTGATAACGGTGACCAGCAGCGAGTGCCTGTAGATTCTTGTTAACCACCTGGGGTTGTTATGCGGTACTTCACGGTACTTTCTCTAATTTGTTTTGGCTTCGAGCTATTAGTCTTTGCTCAAGAACGAACCAAGTATCCGCAAGTGGAGGTACCCGGTGGTACATTTCTAGTAGGTTGTTCTGAAAACGATCATCTTTGCGATGATGACGAAGGACCCGAAGGTGGGGTTGCCGTCGATGTACCCGCATTCATGATCGATATCCAAGAAACGTCTGTCGCGGAGTACCGTGAATGCGTGGAGGCTGGTGTCTGCACCAAGCCGTTTGATTTTCGTCGTGTACATTACTGTAGCTATGACGCCCCTCAGAGAGATGACTACCCGGTGAACTGTGTCGACTGGCAGCAGGCGTTGAACTATTGTCAATGGCGCGGCGGTCGCCTTGCCTACGAAGTTGAGTGGGAGAAGGCGGCTCGCGCGGGTACCTCAACACCTTACTTCTGGGGTGAAGAGCGGTCCAACTGCAAGCGCGCTGTGATGGATCCGGGTCAACCTGGGGAGTCTGACTTTGAAACTGATGGTTGCTGGCGTGATCTGAGTTGGCCGAGGAATAGTTTTCCGCCAAACCCCTTAGGTTTGTTTGATGTGATTGGTGGTACCAGTGAATGGGTCATGGACTGGTATGACCCTGAGGTTCATGAGAAGTACTTTCGTCGCGGCAAGCTTACTGGACCCGACAAAGGGTCTGAGAAAACCATCAAAGCTGGGTCTTGGGATGAGAAGCACTGGGCCCAGCGAGTATCCAATCGGTTTCATAAACCCATCACCGGAAATCCCGACCTCTATGGGTCTAATGGCATTCGCTGCGTCAACGAAATTGATCCCCAAAGTTAGGTCGGATTCTAAAGCGCTTCCAATTTCTAGGTAGTTGGGTATAAGGTGGACTTGGTAGGCAATCGTTTTAAGACAATACTAACAAAAACCTACCAAAAGGAGCCCCGTGTTTCTGACAATCCCTGATTTTCTTACCTCTAGCGAGGTGCAGACCTTACGGCAACTGGCGACTCAGGCCCAGTTTGATGATGGCAGCACGACCACGGGTGAAATGCCCAGTGATCACAAGCGGAATCTCCAATACGTGCCAAGGGACGGGGAGATGCGTACCTTGACCCAGCTAATCAGTAACGGTGTAGGAAGGTCGCGTGTGGTCCAGGACGGTGCATTGATACGGCGCATGATGCCTCCGATGTTGTCAAAATACACGGAGGGTATGGAGTATAAGTCTCACTTGGACTCTCCGTTTATGCAACACAATGGTCCACTGAGGGCAGACTTGTCCATGACGTTGTTTTTGTCTGATCCAGAATCCTATGGCGGCGGGGAACTGGTGTTAGAAACAGACTTTGGCAACCATGAAATAAAGTTGCCCGCCGGTGGTGCTGTGATTTACTCAACGCGGCTATATCATCACGTGACACCAGTAACTCAAGGTGAGCGAATCGCCGTCATAACTTGGATGCAAAGCCACATTGGCGATCCTGCCAGACGAAAGGTGATCGGTCAGTTATGGCAATCCTTCGACGACATGGCTGAAGCAAAAGGGGAAACCAGTGAGGAAGCCAGACGTCTTATGCATGCAGTCATCGAGTTGACACGTATGTGGGCAGAAAGCTAATGATCAATCAAGGAACCACAATGCCCATGGTGCGCCAGTTGTGCCTAGTTTTGGTCCTCTCCCTAACTTCACTGCCTTTGGCAGCACAAGAAGAATGGCCTGTTTTGACCGGGCCCTATCTGGGTCAAGAACCGCCAGGAATGACACCAACGGTTTTCGCGCCGGGATTGATTTCGTTGCCTGAAGAACGAGAGCTTAACGCTGTGTATTCACCCAACGGGCGAATATTCATGTTTAGTCGATCCATTGATCGAACATTCAAAATGTTCTTTAGCTATCGACGGGAGGACGGTACGTGGCAAGAGCCGCGCATGGCGGCGCCTTCCAAGACTTACCCGAATCATAGCGACGTGGACATGGCGTTCACCCCAGATGGATCTTGGGTGTATTTTATCTCCGACAGACCCTTATCTGGTTATTCGCTAGAGCGACACAACATCTGGCGCAGTCGTGTGACGGGTCATGGACTTGTCACCCCGGAACCTCTGGGTGCACATATCAACGGGCCGGGTCACGAGCTTTATCCCCTGTTGGTGGCGGATGGTAGCTTGTACTTTTCGGCAGAACGGGACGACAGCATCGGTGGTCGCGACAGCTATCGCGCACAGTATCAAGACGGCAAGTTTGAAACGCCCGTCAATCTCGGTCCAGGCATCAACAGCCCATCCAACGAAGGCGATATTTTTGTCAGCCCAGACGAAACCTACATTATTCACGTGTCCGCCGACCGGCCTGACTCATTGGGTGGTTCCGATCTTTATATTAGTTTCCGTGAGGACAATGGCTCCTGGGGGCAGGGTATTCACATGGGAGAAAACATAAACTCCTCAGAAGCTGACTATTGTCCTATGGTGACACCAGACGGCAAGTACTTTTACTTTACTCAGGGTGAGGAGATCATGTGGGTGGATTCTGGCATCATCGATACCTATCGAGAATAAGCCCTAATTCTCGCAATCCTCGCAATAATTAAGGATCGCGTCTCGTGCAATTCCCGCAGCTTCAATCACCTCTTGTTTTCTTCGGATGTGATTGTCTCGGATCACAATCACATGTTCTTCAATAAGTGCTAGCTGATCAAGTTTTTCATTGGAGATGACTTCGTGCAGTCTCGGCGTGATTCTGTGTCCAAAGTCTACCACCCATCGAAAGACCTCCTGCTCAAAGTCCATTTGCGAACGCAATTTTGAAAGCGAGTTCCGTACGTTTATGTCGTTAAGCGTCAAGATGCTTCCAGACGACAGCAGATCCGTATAAGTATCAAGACTTGCCCTCAATCGGTAGCTGATGGTCAACTCTGTTAGTATTGTTTTTGTCATGGATGCATTTGGAACTGCATCGATTCCAAATGCGGCAATGCGTCCTCTCGCGTTCTCGTTGAGTTTTTCGTTTCCTTTAATTGTGCGGTTTGCCTCAGCAACAATGGCGTGGATCTCTCCCAGCATAGCTTGCAGATATTCTCGCTCAGTGACTCGCTGCTGCTTATTGCTCCACCAGGCATCTATCCAAAAAGCCAACAGAATGCTCAACACGATTGCGGTCGCTTCGATACTGATCTGTGCCCAAGGTATGTTTTTTTTATTCATTGGCTTGTCACCTGGTCTTGATAACGTGTCAACGGCCGGTCGAATCGAGATACAGGAAACCGTTGTGCTTCAGGTTATCCTAGGGCATCAAAAAACAATTTAATATCTCTTTTTGACGTGAATATGTTTGGGGTAAGCCTTAATGTGTTGCCGGCTTTTGTCGTAAATCCTCTGAGCACAATCTGATGCTCTTCATACAAGTTCTTGGCCAGTTTTTTCGCATCATCATCGACCCTTAGTGCGCATAGTGCGGTCCCCAATTCAAACCTCTTAGCTGAGAACCATGTTGTTGTACGGTAGTCTTCTGCGAGTTGCTTCGTGTATGACCACAAATCTCCAAGACGTGTTTCCCTAACATCGGATGGAATCTGTTGGTGGAATGTGAGCGCGGCCCCAAGCGTTAGTACATCGGCCATGTTTCTGGTCCCGTAGTCTTCGAATATTCGAACAGTCCCGTCCCATTCCTTTTGCCCCCAAGTTACCCACATCGGTCTTAGACTCTTTCGCATACGCGTACCGATGAAAGCGAACCCACTACCTTTCGACGCCTGCAACCATTTGTGTCCGCTGGTGGCGTAAAGATCGACGTCAAGCTCCGCCACATTGACCGGGAGCATACCGACAGACTGTGCGGCGTCCACGGCTACGAATTCCACGCCTCGGGCACGAGCCGCTTTGGAGAGAGCGGCCACGGGATAACGCAACCCAACTATGTTGTCTATGTGAGGAAAAACCAATAAGCGAGTGCGGTCGGTGATTTGTTTAGTGTAGATATCAACGAGATCATCGGATGATAAGGTAGGGACATCTTGTATTGGGAAATCAAACTGTCGAACGGCATAACCTTTTTGTTTACCCATGTGAAAGAAAGATACACTGGCACCTGGGTGGTTAAGAGTACTAAAAAGGACCTCGTCGCCTTTCTTCAATGGCAGGCCCTGAGCCAACAAGTTAAAAGCTTCGGTTGTGTTATGAGTTAGCGCGATGTCTTCATGGCTACAGCTGAGGATTTTTGCACATTGGCGCCGCACTTCCTCTCTAGGTGCTTCCCACTCACCTCCCCAGATGTAGGCCCAAGGGTTTTTTTCGCACAACCTTTGGAACTTTGAACGTGCCTCAAAAACAGCCTGGGGCATTGTTCCAATTGATGAGTGGTTCAAGTACACGACCTGTTCATCCAACAAGTAGTGACGTGCCAAGTCAGTAAACTGTTGATCTGAGGACTGAGCCGAAGGCCAAGCCTGGACTTGTTGTGCCACCGCGGTTCTCACCTCAGCGAGTGCTAGCGAGGCTGCAGCACCGGCAGCGGTAGCTTGTTTGAGGAATTCACGGCGAGTTTTTTTCATGAGCACGCCCGCTTTACGAGAGTTAAGGCCAGGTCCAGTATTATGAACGCCCTCGGATGCTTTTTCCCAGAGATTCCGGGGTCATCGATGTCCCTTGACCCTAATCCCCACCGGTGAAAGAATTGCGTACCAATTCTAATGGTAGATAGGGCATCAGCATGACACTCCTAGGTGAAGTAGACGGAAACGGCAATTATGAACCCTCCAAATTGGTAGAGCTGGAGGAGCGCCATGCGGATGATCGTGGTTACATCCAGATGTTGACCAACATTCCCACCCACAACGTGTCTTTGATTGATTCCAAAAAAGGTACCGTCCGGTCTAATCATTATCATTTTAAGGACTGGCACTATATATATATGCTCACTGGCGCTTGTGACTATTACTTTCGTGCCCATGATTCTGGTGATCCGGTGAGTCACTTCGTGGCGAAGGCGGGAGACATGATCTGGACCCCTCCAATGGAGGATCATGCAACCGTGTTTACCGAAGACTCACTGATCCTGGCACTGAGCCTGATGCCTAGAGACCAAGAAGCATACGAGTCTGATGTGCGGCGTATCGTGATAGTTGATCCAGCAACCTTGGAGCTTGTAGCTTAAGCAGCCCTACTCGACCACGTGAAAATTCTTGTCATTAGCCAATACTTTTGGCCCGAGAATTTCCGCGTTAATGATTTACCGGCTGGGCTTAGGGATCGTGGTCATGAGGTTACGGTCCTAACCGGGCTACCCAACTACCCCGAGGGCAAACTCTACAAAGGCTATAGTTATCTCGGGCCTTATACAGAATCGTTGGATGGCATTCGTGTTGTTCGTGTGCCCATGGTGCCGCGGGGCAAGAAAAAGGGAATCAGGCTTGCCCTCAATTTTTTCACCTTTTCATTCTTCGCTTGTTTTGTGGCGTTGTTCCGTTGTCGGGAAAAATACGATGCGGTGTTTGTCTGGTGTCTATCCCCGGTAACGGTTTCATTTTCCGGATTGTGCTTAAAATGGTTCCGTCGTATTCCAGTCTACAATTGGGTTGCTGATCTTTGGCCCGATACCCTGTCGGCCACCGGTGTATTGCGCAAGGGTATGATTATGGGGGCCATCAGTCGCATGTCCTCTTTTATTTATAAACAGTGCGATGTAAACCTTATTGCTTCAGAAGGCTATCGCTCTCGCTTAGTCGACATGGGTGTACGCCCGGATCGGATTGTTTATTGGCCACAATGGGCGGAGTCCATTTATGGCAAGGAGGTTACCAATAAAAATACAGTTTCGTTTCCTGACGTGGACGGCTTCCGTGTCTTGTATGCTGGGAATATTGGGGCTTCCCAGGGCTTTGACACGATTTTGGAGGCAGCGACCCTACTCAAAAACGAAAAGAGTATCCATTGGGTAATACTCGGAGACGGTGTTTTGAAGAAGTGGTTCTCCGAAGAGATTCACGCCAGGGGTCTGGCAACTCAAGTGCATTTCTTGGATCCATGTCCTGTGGACCAAGTACCGGACTATGCAGCCAATGCGGATGCTTTGCTTGCATCTTTAAGAAAGGCACCGCTTTTTGCCATCACCGTACCAGGCAAGATGCAGTCCTGCCTAGCGTTAGGTAAGCCCATAGTGGGTGCCTTTGACGGAGAAGCCGCCCAGATTCTTGAGTCATCAGGTGCAAGTTTTGTAGCGCCCTCAGGGGACGCTCAGGGACTAGCGGACGCGGTGCTTCGCATGAGTCGGCTGCCACAGGCGGAGCTAGATCGAATGGGCGGTGCTGGACGTCAGCATTTTCTAGACAATTTTGAAAGAGAATTACTGTTCGGAAAGTTGGAGAAGATTCTAGCCACATGAGTATTTGGAAAGTATTGACTGAACGCTGGGCTACCGGCAGAGTCACGGGTTATCTCAACAGCAAACGAGTAGAGTCTGGACTATGAATGCTACTTATGAGCGAAAGGACTGCCGACTCTGCCGCAGTACCGATTTGGTGCGAGTCATGGATTTTCCGGCAACACCGCCTGGAAATCAGTTCCTGCAAGCGTCCGAGTTAGATCAGCCTGAAGAGACGTACGATCTATATGTGATGCATTGCCAAAATTGTGGGCACCTCCAACTTGGTCTCGTGGTAGACCCGAGAATTCTCTACCAGCGCGACTACAAATACGTTTCAGGTACTTCACCCGTTTTTAGAAAACACTTTGAAGACTACGCCGATTGGGTTACTTCAGAGTACGATATTAAACCCGACTCCTTTGTTGTTGATGTGGGATCCAACGATGGCACCTGCTTGGGATTTTTCAAAAACAAGGGTTACCGCGTTTTAGGTGTCGACCCAGCCACAGAGATTGCCGAGGCGGCCACCGCTGGCGGCATTCCAACCATTGCGGATTTCTTCTCCCGCGCTTTGGCTGAGGATATACGGGCCAAACATGGTGCTGCAGATCTCATTACGTCTCACAATGCCTGCGCTCATGTAGATCAGCTAGAAGACCTCATCTTGGGCGTACGAGACTTGTTGGCTGACGACGGTGTTTTTGTGTTCGAAGTTGGTTACGCAGTGGATGTCTATGACAACGCCTATTTCGATACCATTTACCACGAACATGTGGACTACCATACCGTCAAACCTTTTACGAAATTCTTCAACCGTCTCGACATGACGGTCATAGACGTAACCAGGGTGAGTGCACAGGGGGGGTCTATACGAGTTGCGGTTAAGAAAAACACAAGCGACAACATAACAATAGGACCTCGCGTGCAAGAGTGCTTGGATCTTGAAGATCAGCGAAACTTTGATGATCCCAATACCTTCAGAGAGTTTGCTATGCGAATCGCAGCAATTGGCGCAGAACTAAAAGGGACGCTGGAAGATTTGCTGGCCGCTGGTCACAGAGTGGCGGCATATGGTGCGCCGACAAAGTCTACTACTTTGTTAAGCCACTTCGGTATTAACAAGAATCACATCGAATACATTGTTGACGACAACAAAAAGAAACAAGGCCTGTTTTCGCCGGTGCATCACATACCGATCATGAGTAAGCAACATTTGTTTGATAATCGTCCAGATTATCTGGTGGTATTGGCGTGGAACTTTGCTGAATCCATCATCGAGAACAACAAAGAGTTTTCTGACGGTGGTGGTAAATTTATCGTGCCCATGCCGGAAGTAAGAATCTGCAGCTAGGAGGCAGCATGAAAAATATACTGATAGTCGCACCCCACCCAGACGATGAAGTTCTAGGTGCTGGCGGTTACATACGCAAAGCCAGTGCCGCCGGCGATCGTGTCACAGTACTGACGGTTTCCGGGCATTTGCCTCCGCTGTACAAGCAGGAAGACTATGAGACAACGGTTCAAGAGGCGAAGGAGGCTCACGCCATTCTTGGTGTGGAAGAGTCTATTTACCTAGAGATACCTGCCACCATGGTGCAGGACGTTTCTGTTCGTGAGCTAAACGGCAAGATCCATGAGATTGTCTCACGGGTTGAACCCGCCGTTGTCTTGATTCCCTATCCTGATCGCCATGTAGACCACCAAGTGGTTTTTAATAGTGTCCAAGTGGCAACGCGTCCTATTGGCCCTGGAAAATGTATTGAGCTAGTTGCAGCCTATGAAACCCTATCCGAAACCCATTGGAACGCCCCGCATATCGAGCCAAATTTTACGCCAAACTGGGTGGTAGACATTTCTAATGAGATCGATGCGAAGATCGATGCTTTAGGGTGTTTTGCTAGTCAGGTTCCGGCCTTCCCTCACCCGCGTTCATTGGAAGCCGCTCGAGCATTAGCCTTGTTTAGGGGTACTCAGGCTGGTTTTTCTTACGGTGAAGGCTTCCACATCATCCGCATGTCGGGTTGATGATAAGATGGCGCGAGGTGCCAAAACCCACGGATCCCAAGCCATAGACGACCGCAACTTCAAAGACAAAGAAGCTCGTGCAAATGAACTGCAACGGCAAGGTGTGGCTTTGGCCGATTGGATGTCGTTGCATGTGGAAGGATCGTTGGAGTGCGGAAGCGGTGTCAAGATTGGGCCGCACGTTGTAATGGAAGGGTCGGTACGTCTGGCAGATGATGTATCCATTGGGCCCTATGTTTACCTACGTGACGTTAAGGTCGGTGCGAGAACTGACGTCCGTGCCTTTAGTTGCTTGGAGGATGTGGAGATAGACGCTGATTGTCGCGTCGGACCCTATGCGAGACTGCGGGACGGATGTTTCCTCTCAGACAATTCTAGTGTGGGCAACTTCGTTGAAATTAAGTCCAGCAAAATCGGTCCCGGGGCGCGTATTAACCATCTATCTTTTATTGGCGACGCAACTTTTGAGAATAGGGTAACCATTGGAGCTGGAGTTATAACTTGCAACTACGATGGAGAAAAAAACGTACCCACGGTAATTAGGCAGGGCGCCTTTGTCGGCTGTGGTACAGAGTTGGTTGCACCCATAGAAATTGGACAGAACGCCACCATTGCCGCCGGATCAACCATCACCGAAGACGTCAAGGCGGGCGGTCTGACTGTGGCCCGTGCAAGACAAGTTCACAAAGACGATTGGCGACGATAACTTACCTGTTTGGAAGTTTATAAGACATGACATCAAAAATGCCGGTAGCTTTGTGGGGTGTTGGTCGTCATGCTGTTCGACGAATTCTACCTGCATTACGCCAAAGCAAACTAGCGAGTTTAGTGGGCGTTTATTCTAGAAACAGGGAAGCGCGGGAACAGGTGGCTGGAGAATACAGTTGTCGAGTGTACGAATCTGAAGAGGCTATGCTAGCTGATCCCAACGTGGAATTGGTCTTCTTGACGACTCCGTCCGGTCTGCATGCCACACAAGGCGAACAGGTGGTTACGGCAGGCAAACACGCCATCATTGAAAAACCCCTAACACACTCTCTGCCCTCAACAGAAAAATTGTTGGACATCGCAGATAAAAACGACCGTCGTGTGATTCCAGCGTTTATGCAAAAGTATCATCCACAATTTACGCGCCTTGTTTCATTACTTGAGCAAGACGTTGTAGGTGATTTACGAAGTTTGTCTATCAGATTTGGAATTCCAAGCTTGAACGTGAATACGTTCAGAGACGACCCTGCTCTTGGAGGAGGCGCCACGTTGGACATGTTTTGTTATCACTTGTCTTTAACGTATCAATTGCTGCCAACTGTCCCAAGATTAATAACCGGTTCCGTGAAGACACGAGCACCCAGTCGAACTGACAGTGATGGGTGGTGTGTTCTAGAATCGGGGGGCGTCGCGGTTTTTTGCGAATGGGGTATGAACAGGGCCTATCAAAATAATCTGGAGGTGTGGGGCACTGAAGGAATGCTGAAATGCGATCGGGTATTTTCCAAGGAGGAAGACTTTGACTCTAAGATCGAACTCTACGATTTACGAGGGAGCCTCACCAAAGTCATAGAGACCGGCAGAGCGAATGCCTATACATCAATGGTTGACGGTATCGCGGAAGGGTTAAGTCATGGTGATGACTTCCAGGAAGACAAGGAGGAAGCTCTCTGGATTGCGTCTATGATTGATCAAGTGCTTCGTGGATCTGGGTGACCTGAAAGAGATTCAAGAAAGTGAGGGAAAAATGAAAAAGCTCGGACAACTGCTTGTAGCGTTGGTTGCATTGTTTCACGTGGCCATTCTTGTTTTAGAGATGTTTTTCTGGGATCACGAAATCGGCCGACGGATTTTCAATATGACAGCCGAAGTATCCGCTAGCTCTGCTACCCTTGCGGCGAACCAGGGGCTCTACAATGGCTTTCTGGCCGCAGGTTTGTTTTGGGGTCTTATTGCCAATCGCAAGGACATTCAATTGTTCTTTTTGGGGTGTGTCGTGGTGGCTGGCGTCTTTGGTGGGCTGACCGCCAAAACGAGCATCTTGTTTACCCAAGGTCTGCCTGCATTGATTGGGTTTATTGTGGTTTCGGCAACAAAGAAGAAAGCGCTGTGACGAACACTTACTTGTTTAAGACACTCTTACAACAAGTTTAGTGGAATCTTTAGATAACTTATCCCATTGTCTTCTGGCGATGGAAGATAACCAGCACACATATTGATCTGTACCGCCGGAATTAACAATTTCGGTACCGCTAGACTGGCATCGCGATCCGTTCGGAACGCGACAAACTCTGTTTCTGAGATGCCATCATGTACATGAATATTCCTGGCACGCTCATCAGCTACCGTGGTTTCCCAGCGGTACTCGTCCCGACCAGGCGCCTTATAGTCATGACACATAAAAAGCCGGGTGTTCGGTGGTAAGGTGAACAGCCTTTGTATCGACTGATAAAGCACGTTGGCATCGCCGCCCGGAAAGTCAGTGCGAGCCGTACCATAGTCCGGCATAAACAAAGTATCACCAACAAATGCAGCATCACCAATCACATACGTAACACAGGCTGGTGTGTGTCCTGGTGTGTGAATGACGCGGGATTCGATATCACCAATCCGAAATGTCTCCTCGTCCACAAATAGGTGATCGAATTGAGAGCCATCTGCTGCAAAATCGGGACCTGTGTGGAACACCTGACCGAAGGTGTGTTGGACTTTTGCAATGTGTTCGCTTATTCCAATGACGCCACCCACTTTTTCCTTGATATAAGGCGCGGCGGACAGGTGATCGGCGTGAACATGGGTTTCTAAGATCCATGTGACAGAAAGGTTTTTAGCTTCAATAAAAGCAATTACGGCATCAGCTGAAGAGGTGGCGGTGCGGCCCGATGCAAAATCGTAGTCCAGCACTGAATCGATCACCGCGCAGTGTTTGTTGGTGTCGTCAAACACCACGTAGGACAGTGTGTTGCTTGCGTCATCAAAAAAGGCTTGGACCTGTGGTTTCACCGCTAGTCTCATTTTCGCTGGGTGCGTTATTTTACACCGGGTGGACTAGTGTGTGGGCGGCTCAGTTAGGTTTTTTGAGCC
>JBCCFQ010000028.1:0-13377 GCA_039029655.1 Pseudomonadota bacterium
TGAAAATCGACGGTGGATCTCTGCCTGTGGATGAACTCAAAGCCATGGTTATGTTGCCCAAAGGTTTTGACTATGTAGCCGACACCACAAACATCGCCGGAGAGACACAAGACGACCCTCGAGTAGACGGTCAGGCTCTGACCTTTGATTTAGGGTCTAGACCGTCTCACTGGAATGACAGCATTGAGTTTGTGGTGACTACGGTTAACGCGAAAGCTGGCGAGTGGGTTACAAAGGCTTTACTCAGCGCGAAAGATCCGTCGGGCGTAGCTGTAAGATCGTCCATTGCCGAGAATGTGGTGGAGTTGACACAGGGTGATTGGCGTTGGCTGGAAGTGGCCGCTTCGCCCAAGTTCGATTCTAGAAGAGTCGAACTTAACGAAGATGATAAAAATCACCTAAAAGAATTGGTGAGCGAACTCAAGGGCAGTCAAGCCGTGAGTTTGACTTGCACCGGGCATACAGACTCGCGACCAATCGCCGAGGAAAACACCCACGAATTTGAAGACAACTACGCGTTGTCATACGCAAGAGCACGTTCGGTTGCGAAATACTTGATTGATACGCTGGGTTTAGAACCCGATAGCGTTGTCATCGAAGCTGCGGCAGACAGCGAGCCCGTGGCAGACAATGAAAGCGAGCAAGGTCGGCATCAAAATCGCCGGGTCGACATGAACATTTGTGCCAAAAAGCCAGACGTTACCGGTGTTCCCGTGTTGGTTGAGAAAAGCGATCGAGTTGAAACCGCTTACTCTGGTTTGTCATTAAAGGCGAAGGACGAGGCGATCGTAGAGTCGGAGCATGAAGAAGATCACGAGATTGCGTCTCCCTATGGGGACGAAGCATGGGTGGACAAAGTTCAGCCAGGTACCGAGTGGCTTTTGCCTTTGCCAAACCATAATCCTCCTATTCCAAGCGTCAAGTTGGCTGTTAAGCACAATCCGGAGCATGTTGTCGAGATGCTGGTTAATGGTACCGTGGTCAGCGAGTTGAATTCTGATGGTACGGCGTTTAATGCAGAAAAAACCGTTGCCATAACCCGTTGGCGCGGGGTTGATCTAGCTGACGGTACCAACGAATTGGTCGCTGTCGTGAAATCCGAAGACGGTGAGGTGATTCAACGGCTGGGCAGAAGTATCCACTTTGCAGACGGTCCATCTAGAGGCGAGATTGATTTAGATAAATCTATATTGATTGCTGATGGTACTACCAAGCCGGTTGTTGCTGTTCGATTGTTCGATCGATGGGGCAAACCGGCAAGGCCAGATACTTTAGGCGTGCTGCGGGTAGATCCACCCTATCGATCCTGGTGGGAAGTGCAGCAACTGCAGGAGAACACACTGGTTGCTGTGGGATCACGCGAACCCTTGTATTCGGTGAGTAAGGACGGTGTCGCTTATATTGAGTTGGAACCCACCAGTCAAACTGGTGAAGTGACGCTGCATCTAAGCATGCCTAACAACCGCGAACAGGAGATTCGAACTTGGCTCAAGCCGGCGCCACGGGATTGGATCCTGGTGGGATTGGCGGAAGGCACCCTGGGTTACAACACCATCAGTGATAATTTACAAAGTGCCGAGGACGCCGGTTTCGAAGATGAATTGTATGAAGAAGGTCGAGTGGCGTTTTTCGCCAAAGGCCGTATTAAGGGCGAGTATCTTTTGACGATTGCCTACGATTCACAGCGCGATCGCGATGAGACTCAAGACAGTCTTCTTGGCACCATCGACCCAGATCGCTTTTATACCTTATATGGTGATACTACCGAGCAGTACTTTGAGGCACCCAGTCAAAGAAAACTCTATCTCAAGATTGAACGAAATCAATTTGTCGCGTTGTTCGGAGACTATGAGACTGGTCTTACTGTGACTGAACTGTCTCGTTACAATCGGAGCTTCAACGGTATCAAGTCGGAGTACTATGGGGACCGTTTTGCCTATTCAGCATTCGCTACGGAAACCAATCAAGCGTTTGTCAAAGATGAGATACAGGGTGATGGCACGTCGGGCTTATATCGTCTGTCCCGTCGGCCCATCATTATAAACAGTGAAAAGTTGGTGCTGGAAGCCAGAGACCGTTTTCAATCTGAGCAAATATTGTGGACACGTACCTTAAGCAGACATGTCGACTATGACATCGACTACTTACAAGGCACACTGTTTTTCAAAGAGCCAATTCCAAGCCGTGATGAGAACTTTAATCCCATCTTTATTGTCGTTGACTATGAAAGTCGCGACAGTGCAGATGAGAACACCATTGCCGGCGGGCGCGGCGCCGTGAAGTTTGGCCAAGACAAGCTCGAAATTGGCGCAAGTTTTATTCATGAAGGCGTGCAGGGTGGTGATGGGCAACTGTATGGTGCCGATTTGACCTGGAAGGTAGACGAAGTAACTGAACTCAAAGCAGAGGTGGCTCGCTCCGAGACTGAAGCGGGTGGCCCGGCCCGAGAAGGAGACGCTTTTCTCATTGAGCTCACCCGTCGTTCTAATCAAATAGATGGACGCGCCTATGTGCGAGAACAAGAGGCTGACTTTGGTTTAGGTCAACAGCGTTTAGCGGAGTCCGGTACTCGCAAAATGGGGGCAGAGGGCCGACTTCGATTCTCAGAAAAGCTGAGCCTAAACGGGGAAGTCTATCGTCAGCGAGTGCTGTCTACTGACGCGGATCGTGACGTAGCCCAGGCAGAAGTCCGTTATCAGAATGATAGAAATGCCGCTGGCGTTGGATTAAGGCACGCCACCGACGAAGATGCATCCGGCACAGAGCGCGTATCCAATCAAGCATTCGTATCTGGTAGTACTTTGGTGTTGGATAAGAAGCTCACCATTAGAGGGTCTGCAGAAGTTGCCCTCGGTGGTAGTAACGAGAGCGTTGATTTTCCGACCCGCAGCATTGTGGGCTTTGACTATCACCTATCTGACCAAGTGACCTTATATACAGAGTACGAGTTTGCAGATGGTTCGGAGCAAGACAGCCATATGGTTCGGTTTGGTGCCAAGGCGTCTCCCTGGGATCGTGCGCAATTTTCTAGTTCCGTCACCAGTCAAATGACGGAAAATGGCATGCGTCTGTTCTCTACAACCGGTCTAACCCAGGGTTGGCAGATCAACGAACGATGGGCTGTGGACACAGGCCTAGATCACAGCGATACCTTAAGAGATCCGGGAGGTGAGCCATTCAACGTAAACGTGCCCCTAGCATCTGGATCCATTTCTGGAGACTTTACGTCTTTCTTTGTTGGCACCTTGTATCGCGATGACTTGTGGACTTCCACATCTCGATTGGAATACCGCACTTCCAGTTTGGAAGACCGCTTTGGATTTTTTACAGGTTTTCACCGTGAAGCCGTGGCGGGAAAGGGTTTTTCTGCCAGTCTTCAGTATTTTGACAGCGACCAATCCTCGGGGCTAGATGTCGTGAATGCAGAGACTCGCTTGAGTTGGGCCTATCGACCGGTGGAGAGCGAATGGATATTCCTAGACCGTTTAGATTTGATATACGAGTCTCAACAGGGCGATTTGCAGGACATCGCCACTTGGCGTGTGGTTAACAACTTTAATGCCAACTGGAAACCCAATCGTAGAACTCAAGTGGGTTTCCAATATGGCGCGAAATTCGTCCGTAGCCAAGTGTTAGGGAATAGTTATTCAGGTTACACAGATCTGATCGGAATCGACTATCGCCGAGACTTAAGTGAGACGTGGGATTTTGGCTTACACGGCAGCACCCTGCATTCCTGGCGAACAGATGTCATCGATTATTCCTGGGGCGCCGATGTAGGCGTGACCTTGGCAAACAATCTTTGGATTAGTTTGGGTTATAACTTTGACGGCTTCGAAGATGATGACTTTTCACTGAGCCGCTACACCGCTCAAGGACCTTACATTCGATTTAGAATTAAAGCTGATCAACAGTCTTTTGCACGGCTTAAAGAGAATTTGAGGCCGGATGAGAGACGGGTGGAGAGGGCAAGGAAGTAGGGTTGGGATGTCGTTGGGCTGGGCGGTCAATCAAAGTTTTTAATTGGCTATAGGTTCTAGGGTCTGGGCTTCAGGCTTCTGACCTTAGGCTTCAGGTCTCCAGACAGTTAATTGGTGTCCTTTTGCAAGTGTTGGCAAAGGGGCTTTTACTGTCTCGCCCGAAGCCCGAAGCCCGAAGCCCGAAGCCCGAAGCCCGAAGCCCGGAATCTAGGGCCCAGAGCCTAGAGCGTAGAGCCCATAGCCCAGACCCCACAGCCCTAGAGCCTCATTCCCCCCTTTCTGCTATCCTTCCCCCCATGGCAGCAAGAAACTCCCGAAAAAAACCCGCTAACTCCAAGAAAAAGAAGAAAAAAACCAAGAGTCGCAAGCAGCGTAACAAGCGCGCTAGTAAGCGCAAAACGTGGCTGCGTGCCGTGGCCGGGCTGGCTGGCGTTGGGTTGGTGGCACTCCTTATTTATACCCTTTATTTGGACTTTCGTATTACCCGCAGTTTTGAAGGGGGTCACTGGGACGTTCCCGCACAGGTTTTTGCCCGCCCTTTGGAGATTTACGTGGGTCAGAATCTTTCTGCACTACAGCTCAAAGAGGAATTGCTGGCGCTGGGCTACCAGCGGGATGGGACAGCGTCGCTGCCCGGTACGTTCGCGGTGGGCAGAGATAGTTTGATTGTCACCACTCGTGGCTTTAAGTTCTTTGACGGTTGGCAAGACCCTACCTCATTACGCGTGAACTTTGGCGAAAACTACATTGCTTCTATTGAAGACAGGGGTTCGGGTGCTAATGTGCCCCTGGCCAGGCTAGATCCGTTGTTGATCGGAAGCTTGTTGCCGGGCGGGGGGGAAGATCGCGTTTTGCTAACGCCCTCTGAGATTCCTGAACTGCTCACAGCCAGTTTATTGGCTGTGGAGGACAGATCCTTTTTCTCTCATCATGGTTTGGATCCACGGGGTATCGCCAGAGCATTTTTTGTCAACGTGACCTCAGGGGAATTGAAACAGGGTGGCAGTACCCTCACCCAGCAGCTAGTAAAAAGTTATTACCTAGACAACAGACGCACTTTCGTACGCAAGTTCAATGAAGCCATTATGGCGTTGTTGCTTGAGATACGTTATTCCAAAGAAGAACTACTGACCGCCTACATAAACGAAATTTTTCTCGGCCAGGATGGTAGTCGTGCGATACACGGATTCGGTTTAGCCAGTCATTTCTATTTTAACAAACCTGTCCGGGAACTAGACGGACATGAGATTGCGCTGCTTGTTGGTATGGTTAAAGGCCCATCACTGTACGACCCTAGAAGAAATCCTGAACGAGCGAAAAACCGCCGAGATTTGGTAATCGACCAAATGCAGGCACAGAATCTCGTCGAATCGAGTCGGGCGGGTGAGTGGAAGACTCATGAGCTTAGACTAGCCGATGGTGAGAGTAATCGGGGGTATTTTCCTGCCTACCTTGGTTTGGTACGCCAACAGCTTAAACGAGAGTACCAGGAGTCGGATCTAACCAAGGCAGGTTTGAGAGTGTTCACGGCCTTTGATCCTATGGTGCAAAGACAGGCGGAAACTTCGCTGACAGAATATTTGAGTCGACACGAAGATGACAATTTAGATGGAGCAGTAGTCGCCACCACGGTAGATGGTGCGGAAGTCATTGCCGTGGTGGGGGGTAAACGGGTTGCCTTCCATGGCTTTAACCGTGCGTTGGAAGCAAAGCGACCGGTGGGTTCCCTTGTTAAGCCGGCGGTGTATTTGGCTGCATTCGAGAGTGAACGATACCACTTGCTGTCCGAAGTCGTTGACGAGGCCATTGTGGTTGATCTAAGCAACACGACTCAATGGTCTCCAAGCAATTATGACCAAGAGTACGTGGGTGAGATTTCAATACTTAGGGCACTGGCTGAGTCAAGAAACATACCCAGCGTACGAGTCGGTCTTGATGTGGGTATTGATAGTGTTGTTACGGTACTGCGCCGTCTGGGTGTTGTGGGAGAAATCAATCAGTATCCGTCCTTGCTCTTGGGTTCGTTGGAGTTGACACCATTACAAGTAGCTCAGATGTACAACACTTTGGGTAACGGTGGTTTCTTAACACCGCTAAAGGCGGTGCGCGCCGTGAGCGATAGCACTGGTGAACCGCTGGGACGATACCCCCTGCAGGTTCGCCAGACCGTACAAAGCGCTCCTTTACATCAACTGCTGCAAGGCATGGTTGCCGTCATGCAGCGAGGCACCGGCGCGAATAGCCAATCCCGGCTGCCAAAGAGTGTAGCCGTGGCGGGAAAGACCGGAACAACGGACGAACTGAGAGACAGTTGGTTTGCAGGATTTTCAGGCAATTACGTTGGTGTTGTCTGGTTGGGGCGAGACGACAATGAATCCACGGGGTTGACGGGCGCGGCGGGTGCTTTACAGGTTTGGGCGGATCTCATGGCGGGTTTACCCAATCATGGTTTGTTGCTGGACTCCCCCGACGGCTTTACTCCAAGCTGGGTGTCGTATGAGAGCAATCGGATGACCGGAGAAACCTGCTCAGACAGTTGGCCTGTAAGTTTGCCGGATTCCACACGTTTACCTCCCCCAGCCCCGTGTTTGGAAAAACCACGAGTGGGTCGAAGAGCGCTCTCCTGGATCAAGGGTCTGTTTGTTGAATAGATGGTAGCTGCGGCTTCCACGTCAAAAGTCTTCATGATCAATGGTTGAGACTGACGCGCTTTGCTTCTAGGCTATGGGTTTGGTTGTTATCATTCGCAAATGAAATACTCTGTTCTTGTTCTACTGACACTGTCCCTGTGGGGTTGCAGCCTTGCGCCCTATGAAACTGAAAACACTTCCGTGACGCCGGAACCAACGGCCGTGGAACCACAGGAGGAAACAGTGGAACAGGACGTCCAAGTCACGACTATCGATGATGAGTCTTTGGGGCCGGGTACTGTGATTCCTGTTCCTAAAAATCCGGCTGTGGACGCACTTCAAAAAGAAGCGCAATCCGCAGTCCTTGCTGGTAACTATGACAATGCGGCCATGGCCTTGGAGCGAGCGGTTCGCATCGAACCGAGAGACCCTAAGGTTTGGTTAGAACTGGCCAAAGTTCGTTTCACTCAAGGCCAATACGCTCAAGCTCGGGAACTTGCGCAAAAGGCCAGACGACTAGCGGGTGTTGATGGGCAGATAAAATCAGAGGCCGAGCGTATTATCAATCGAGCTCGATAGTTTGGACGAACTCTCACGCATTTTTGCACCAAACGGTCTATTGGCTGGGCAAATTCCCAACTACGCGCCCCGTCGGCAACAGGAGGCTATGGCCCGTGCCGTCACCGAGGCTTTGAGAAACGCTGACACTTTGGTAGTGGAAGCGGGCACGGGAACAGGCAAGACCTTTGCTTATCTAATCCCTGTCTTGTTGTCTGGTAAACGAGTCCTCATTTCTACGGGCACAAAGACACTTCAAGACCAATTGTTCGACAAAGATTTGCCCATGGTGGCGGCAGCTTTGGGTTTGCCCGTTCGCCTTGCTTTGTTAAAAGGTCGAGCTAACTATTTATGCAAACATCGTTTCAAGCTGCAGGAGATGCAAGGTCGTTTTCCATCCAAGAAGGAAGCAAAAGAGTTTTCCCTGATTCAAGGGTGGGCCAGAGAAACAAAAGTCGGTGATATTGCCGAGGTAACCCGAGTCAGTGAACAGTCTCCCGTGTGGTCGCGAGTTACATCAACAGCCGAGAATTGCCTGGGACAAGACTGTGCTGATTATCACAGTTGCCACGTGGTGAAAGCTCGACGACAGGCTCAAGAAGCGCAGGTGGTGGTAGTCAATCATCATCTATTGCTGGCAGACTTTGCTATTCGGGACGAAGGATTCGGGGAATTGTTGCCCGACGCGGATGCCATCGTGGTGGATGAAGCTCATCAACTCATCGAAGTAGCAACGCGTTTTTTCGGGGTTAATGTAAGCAGCCGTCAGACCAACAACTTAGTTCGTGATGTCAAAGCCGAGAGTCTAAAAATAGCGGAAGGGTTTGAACTGGTTGAAAAAGCCGCGGATCTGTTAGACAAAAAAGTGGCTGATGCGAGACTAGCCGTAAGCACCCGGCCCACCCGCCTAAACTGGGATCAAGTGGCTCGTGGCTTCCTCGAAGCGGTGTACGAAATCAGTTTGAGTCTGCAGGATTTGGTTGACGTGCTGGATGGTTTCAATGGTCAAACCGTTGGTATCGATCATTGTCGTCGTCGGGCCGTTCAGCAAATCGTGGCATGGAACACATTTTTAAACGACGAAGAGTTATTCGGATTGCGCTGGGTGGATGTGACTAAGACCGGTTTTGTCTTACACGTAACACCCTTTGAGGTCGCCTCCAATTTCAAGCAGTTTTTCGCCAGTATGAATTGCGCCTGGGTGCTAACTTCCGCAACCTTGGCCGTTGAGGATGACTTTTCCCACTATGTTGACAGACTGGGTGCGGAGTATGCGGTTACACTCAAACTAGACAGTCCATTTGACTTCGCCAACAATGCTTTGCTTTATCTGCCTAAGTTGCCGGTACAACCCAACGCGCCAGAGTATACGACTGAGGTTTTGCGATCTGTCGAGCCTTTGATCAGCGCTGCGGGTGGCCGGACGTTTTTGTTGTTCACCAGTCATCGAGCACTAAATGAGGCTGCCAGGTTGCTACAAGATCGGTTCGAGTTTCCCCTCTTGGTGCAAGGCTCTGCACCAAGGGATGAGTTGTTGAATCAGTTTCGTGAAATGGGTAACGCAGTCCTGCTGGGTACCAGTAGTTTTTGGGAAGGTGTGGATGTTCGCGGTGATGCTTTAGTGCTTGTTGTCATCGACAAGCTGCCGTTCGCGTCCCCTGGGGATCCCATACTGCAAGCACGACTTGAGGCCATCAAGCGGGACGGGGGCCAACCATTTATGGAGTTTCAACTTCCCCAAGCGGTTATATCATTAAAGCAGGGTGTGGGTAGATTGATTCGCGATGTGACGGATCAAGGTGTAGTGGTTTTGTGCGACCCGAGAGTGACAAACAAGGGTTATGGCAAAACATTTTTGGCTAGTTTGCCACCCATGACCGTCACCCAAGAAGTCAATGTTGCCACAGGTTTCTTGTCGGCCATCCACCAAATACAAGACTAGGACCCACCATGCAGATACTGGCCATTGAAGCCGCTTCACCACTATGTTCTGCGGCACTATTTATTCAGGGCGTGACCTACGAACGGTGTCGTCTGGTGCCGCAGGGTCATGGTCAATGGCTGCTCCCCATGATCGACGGTCTGTTGGAGGAAGGCAACACAACCCTGGGCGAGTCTAGCGCCATAGCGTTTGGTCGAGGCCCAGGTACTTTCACCGGTGTCAGAATGGCAACAGCGGTGGCTCAGGGGTTAGCCTTTGGCGTTGACGTTCCTGTTTTGCCCGTATCTACCTTGCAGATGCTCGCTCAAGGGGTACACAAAGACACGGATGTCGACAAAGTCGTGGTGGCCACTGATGCGCGCATGGATGAAGTTTATTGGGCCAGTTTTGATTGTTCCTCCGGAATGGCCAGTCCTATCTCCGATGAAGTCCTATGCAAGCCCGGCCAGGTGCCTTCATTGTCTGGGGCGGGGTGGTATGGCGTGGGCTCGGGCTTTAAGCAATATCCAAAACTGTCTGAGGTCTATTCTGACCAGCTGATCCACATTGATGGCGAAAGACTGCCACGGGCAGAAGATGCTTTGCCCATTGCCGTTGAGATGTTTGAACGCGGTGAGCTAGTGGACGCCGAAAACGCCGCTCCGGTCTATCTTCGAAACGATGTTGCCTGGAAATAGCTATTATCTTAGGAATTCCTGCGAGCTTGTGTAACATTAGCGTCACATCAGCATGATCTACTGCCGCCTATGAATAGTAAGCACATTCTAGTCGTTGAGGATGAGCCAGCCATCCGCGAGATGGTCGCATTTAATCTAAAAAGAGCCGGTTACGATGTAAGTGAAGCGGGAGATACAGCATCCGCTCGATCGGCCGTTGCGGATAAGGTTCCTGATCTAATGCTTGTGGATTGGATGCTGCCCGACACCAGCGGTCTGGAGTTCATACGAGCGATTCGCAAGGATAAAGAATTACGTGATACCCCGGTAATCATGATTACCGCGAAGTCTGCGGAGGAAGATAAAATTCGAGGCCTGGAAGGTGGTGCCGACGACTACCTGACTAAACCATTTTCCCATAAGGAACTGTTGGCTCGCATTAAGGCGGTCTTGCGTCGATCGTCTCCAGGATCAGCCGATGAAATCCTCAATGTAGAGGGACTCACCGTGGACCTAGGTAGTCATCGAGTGAGCTTTGATGGAAAGACGTTGACTTTGGGTCCCACAGAGTTCCGTTTGCTGAGTTTTTTCATGTCCCATCCAGAGCGCGTGTATAGTCGCAGCCAGCTGCTAGATCGTATCTGGGGAGGCAATGTGTACGTTGAAGAGAGGACGGTGGATGTGCACATTCGGCGTCTGAGAAAAACCCTATCGCTGTACAATTGTGACAAGTTTATTCAGACTGTCCGGGGGGCCGGATATAGGTTTTCAACAAAGTAAACGTGAGTAATTCCTGGAAGAGAGCGATATTGCAGCTGACCCTAGCTGTCGGCGTGGTTGCCTTTGTTGGATGGCTGATCGGCCACACATTCATTGTCTTGTTTCTGGCCGGCGCCAGTTACGCGGCGTGGCACTTGTTTAATCTGTATCGGTTAGAGCGTTGGTTATACGCCAGAAAGCGAACTAACCCCCCGGATATCCCCGGTCTTTGGACGCCTTCCCTTTATCAGATTCATCGTCTCTTGCTGAAAAACCAAAAACGCAAGCGTCATTTCTCTCAGTTGCTTCGTGAATTTAGAAAATCAACCACTGCGATGCCGGATGGAACCGTCATTCTCAATGAGAAAAATCAGATTGAATGGTTTAATCGCGCCGCGGGGGTGCTGATAGGGCTGAATACTCGAAGAGACACAGGACAAAGAATTGACAACCTGATTCGCAACCCCAGATTTATTCAGTACTTGGAGGAAAGCAATTTCTCCGAGTCCCTGGAACTACAATCTCCCGTGAATGAGGAAATCCGAATCACGGTGCAGTTGGTTCGTTATGGACGAAGAGATCAGCGACTCTTACTGATCAAAGACGTGACTCGATTGGCGAATCTAGAGCGAACTCGCAGAGACTTTGTCGCCAATGCATCACATGAGTTGCGCAGCCCTTTAACCGTTATTGCAGGCTATTTAGAAACCATGGCAGGGGACCACACTTTGTCCGAAGAGTGGCGTCAACCAATTGGGCAGATGCGTCAGCAAACTCAAAACATGACGGCGATTGTAAGGGACTTGCTAGAACTCTCCCGACTAGAGTCTTTGAAAACCACGGCGCCACGGCGTGTCGTTGAAATCGGAGAGCTCATTGAAGAAGTTCGCTTAGAAGCGCTAGCCCTTGAGCCCGACGCGAGTATTCAGGTTAAGTTAGAGACTTCGGTGAAACTGTTGGGTTTACGAAGTGAGCTACATTCCATATTTTCCAATTTGTTGAGCAACGCAGTTAAGTTTTCAATGCCAGACGCCAAGATCCGTGTCCGTTGGTATCTTGAAAGCGATGGGGTGTGTTTGGCTGTGGAAGATAACGGTATCGGTATTCCAGAGGAGGATATACCACGGTTAACCGAGAGGTTTTATCGAGTGGATGCGGGTCGCTCCCGGGAGGCGGGCGGTACCGGACTTGGCCTTGCCATCACAAAACATGCCCTAGGGCGACATGGGGCTACCATGGAAATCAGCAGCGAGCTTGGAAAGGGTAGCGTGTTCAGTTGTCACTTCCCTCACGATAGGATCCATGGGCCCGCCCAGCGTCCCCATCTCAGGGCCGTTTAGGTGCGAGAAAAGGCAAAAAAATTCTCTCGCTGTAACAAAAATGTAATAAATCTGAAATATTCTTGCGGGCGTTTTGAAACAAAGTGGAAACATCTACAGAACATTCAGTTGGGTGATTTGTGGCAACAAGGGAATTTGCGGATGGCAAAGATCATCCCATCTAAAAGAGGAAAACGTCGCCATATGGTGCGTTCCGACCTCTGAAGGTTTTGAACTGAGTCGGTGGAGTTTACTGTTTCTTTTCAATGAGCTTGAGCGTTTTATTTGTTTAACTTCTTAAGTGCGGATATACCCTGTTAATCTGATGGTGAGCTGGACCCAAAATTTAGATGCTGACATGGCGGATTCGGGGTATATTTTTGGCGCCCGCGTTTAACCTTGGCGCCGGCACCCGGAGTTTGGCAGCGGATGGCATATGACGAAGAATTGGAGTGTGACTCGTCTCGTTTGACTATGCAGCTGGAGTTCTGGCACCGCCTAAATCAATTTTTTAAGTGAGATCACTAATGGACAATGTGGACTTAGCACAGCATATATCTCGGCAATATGACCAAGAATTAGAGGACGTTCGCAATCGAGTTTTGACCATGGGTGGCTTGGTTGAGGATCAGATCCACCGTGCTATCGAGGCGCTCATTAACTCCGACAGCGAGTTGGGCGAGTCGGTGGCTTTGGATGACTACAAGGTCAATGAAATGGAAGTGGGTATCGACGAAGAGTGTAGTCGTATTCTCGCGCTGCGACACCCAACGGCTTCTGATTTGCGATTGGTGGTCGCGATCATTAAGACCATCACCGACTTGGAACGTATAGGTGACGAAGCCGAGAAAATTGGCTTCCTCGCATCCCGGCTTGCCTCCAAACCCCAGATGTCGAATCGATACAGAGACATTAAGCATCTCAGTCGGCACGTGGGTCGGATGGTTCACGATTCCCTCAACACCTTTGCCCGTCTTGACGCAGATGAAGCGTTCAATGTTGCCAAGCAAGATGAAGAAGTGGACAAAGACTACGAATCCATCATGCGGCAGTTGATCACGGTGATGATGGAAGATCCGAGAACCATTAGACAGGTCCTGGATGTTATGTGGGTGGCGCGATCGTTGGAACGCATTGGAGATCACGCGAAAAACATATGTGAATACGTCATATACCTAGTCCATGGAAAGGACATTCGGCATACCAGGCTAAGGGAGCATGACAGTTTGGCCGAGGCTGAAAAACATATGGAGTCTTAGGGGCCACAGCCTGGAACAGTAAAAAAATGTCGATTTGAAATATGCTTGTAACATTGCGGCATTATATTTGCGCTAACAGTATAATTTTCAATTAGTTATGAACGGAGAGATGGGTGATTAAACGAATCATTTTGAGCACGGCGACACTGTTCGCGTTATCTGCTGGAAGCGCAAATGCTGCGTCCCGGGATTACGTCAGTATTGTGGGCTCGTCTACGGTTTATCCTTTTGCCATGGTCGTGGCAGAGCAATTTGGCCGCACCAGCGACTTCAA
>JBCCFQ010000029.1:0-13363 GCA_039029655.1 Pseudomonadota bacterium
CCCGATTTTGTACATAGATGTGCTCGTCTGCCTGTAAGCCACTGGGCTCATCTACGCAACCTGCCATAACACTAATGTGCTTCCCGTGACTCGGTTTCCATAACAGGCTGGATCCACATCGTTCGCAAAAACCTCGCTGGGCCGAGTCGGAAGAATAATACCAGCGCAAACCCGTGTCCTTAATAAACTCTATTTCGTCCGGGTTGACCGCCGTTGCCGCCACGAAATGGCCGCTGGTTCGACGACACTGATCACAGTGGCAGTAGATCACTGGCCGAAGTGACCCCTTAAGCTCAAAAACGACTTCGCCACAAAGACAACGCGCCGTCGCCATTTCGAGTTAACCGTTTGCCCCATTGACATCCCGCAGACGTTCGTTTTTTGCGTCAAATGGGCTGTCTTCAATCACAACCGCGTCGTACTGCTTACCCAGGATATCGATGGTGACATCTTGTCCCACTTGAGCCAAATCCGGCCGCAACATCCCTAAGGCCAAGGACTTGCCAACCCGAAATCCAAAACCACCACCGGTGGCTCGACCCACCAATTCTCCTCCCAGAGTCAATGCATTGTTCCCAAGGGCATCCGCATCATCAACGTTCTTAACTTCAAGGGTGACCAGCTTGTTTTGCAGACCTTGGCTTTGCTGTTCCGACAACCCCTGCTTACCCAGAAAGTCTGGCTTGTTCATGTTCACAAAACGATCCATGGCAGACTCAAACGCGGAGTACTCGATGGATAACTCCGTCCCCACCATTCGATAGGATTTTTCTAATCGCATAGAGTCCATGGCGCGAATACCAAATGGCTTAACGTTCAAACTGTCTTCAGACTGGAATAGTGCGTCAAATATACGATTCTGATATTCCATGGGGTGGTGAAGTTCCCAACCTAGCTCACCCACATAGTTAACCCGCATCGCCGTAACAGGTGCACCGCCAACCACAATGCTTTGAGCGGTTAACCATCGAAAAGCCTCATTGGAGAAATCCGCGCCAGACACGGCCTCAAGCACTTTGCGAGAATTTGGCCCAGCCAACACCAGTACTCCCATTGCACCAGTTAGGGGAGTAAACTGAACAGATCCATCTTTTGGCATGAAACGACGGATGTAATCATGATCCAAACGCTGTAAGGCACCAGCAGAGACCAAGTAATAAGAATCATTCGCCTCTCGCAGGATGGTAAATTCCGAATGAACACCGCCGCGACTGTTCAGCGCGTGACAGAGTCCAATTTGTCCGATTTTTTTTGGCAGACGATTGGCTACAAAGTAGTCTAAGAAGCCTTCAGCCCCCGGCCCGGAAACTCTGCACTTAGCAAAGGCCGTCATGTCCAGCACACCCGCGTGGTTTGTTACCGATTCAACTTCCTTTCGAATCGCCTCAAACCAGCGCGACCGCCGGAAAGACCAATGGTCTTCTTGGGGAATTCCGTCAGTGGCAAAAAAATTCGCTCGCTCCCAGCCAAACTTTTGGCCAAACACCGCACCCCGGTCTTTGAGTCTTTCATAACAAGGTGCTGTCCTTAAGGGTCTGGCAGCAGGACGCTCCTCGTCTGGATAATGAATAACAAAGACATGCTCGTAGGCCTCTTCGTTTTTTTCTACCAGGTAGTCTTTGGTGCAGTAGTCACCAAACCGTCGTGGCTCAACACCCAACATGTCGATGGTGGGCTCACCTTCAACGATCCACTCAGCCAGTTGCCACCCGCCCCCACCCGCTGCGGTGATACCAAAACTGTGTCCCTCACTCAACCAGAAGTTGTCCACATCCCAGGCGGGACCGATGATGGGATTGCCATCAGGGGTATAAGCAATGGCACCGTTGTAAACCTGTTTAATACCCACCTCGCCAAACGCTGGAACGCGATTGATGGCTGCCTCGATATGTGGCACCAAACGTTCGACGTCTTCTTGAAACAATTCGTACTCGGCCTGAGGATCCGGGCCATCGACGTAACAGGCTGGCGCATGTCTTTCGTAGGGCCCCAAAATGAGACCCCCATTTTCCTCGCGCATGTACCAGGACCCATCTGACTCCCTAAGGACCGCCATTTCCTTTTCGCCGGTCTGTTTACGCGCTAACAAATCTGGATGTGGCTCGGTGACAATGTATTGGTGTTCCACTGGCATAACCGGCAGATCAAGCCCCACCATTTGCCCCGTTTGGCGGGCATAGTTGCCACTTGCGGACACTATGTGTTCACAAATGATATCCCCCTGAGTGGTGCTCACCACCCAATCACCATGAGTGTTTCTTTCTATACCCAAAACGGCCGTATTTCGGTAAATGGTGGCACCGCTGGCTCGTGCGCCTTTGGCCAAAGCCTGGGTCAGATCGGCCGGCTGGATGTAGCCATCCTCCGGATGGTATATGGCGCCCACTAACCCTTCAGTATTGCACAATGGCCAGAGGTCTCTGACCTGATCGGGTGTGAGAAAGTCCACCTGCACACCAATGGTTCGAGCGGTCGCAGCATACTGATAATACTCATCCATACGATCCTGATTCATCGCAAGACGCAGATTACCCACCCTCTGGAAACCCACCGGCTGACCCGTTTCCTTTTCTAACTCGCCATACAATTCAACGGAGTATTTGTGAATCTGGCCGACGCTATAACTCATATTAAATAGCGGCAGTAGTCCGGCAGCATGCCAGGTTGATCCTGAGGTCAGCTCCGCTTTTTCTAGCAACACCGCTTCATCACCCCAACCCTTCTTCGCCAGGTGATAAAGCGCGCCGACGCCGACGACACCTCCCCCGATTACAACGACCTTTGCTCTATTCTTCATATGAGTTATCTGCTCAAGGAACCCTGTTGTTTAACCTGCACTTAAGCAAACAGTGCGAACTCAGTGTAATTCACGGTCTATGCCACCAGTAGCTCAGAAGCGACTGAGCTTGGCTACAATGCGCCGCAAAATATGAGCTATCTTATCTCGTCCCAAGCTATTGACCTATAATGAACTATTACCATCCGGGAGGCCGCTATGCCACTACAAATGAATCGCGAAGTCTTTATCACCTGCGCCGTCACCGGTTCCGGCGGTACCCAAGACAAATCCGAGCATGTGCCTCGCTCTCCCGCTCAAATAGCCGCCAGCGCAATCGACGCTGCAAAAGCCGGGGCCGCCGTGGTGCATTGCCACGTGCGCGACCCTGAGACTGGAAAACCGGGTCGGGACACGGCCTGGTATAAAGAATTGACGGAACGGATTCGCGACGCCGAGGTCGACGTAGTCTTGAACCTAACCGCTGGTATGGGCGGCGACTTAACATTCGGATCCCCGGAATCCCCCCTACCCTTGGCTGAAAACGGAACGGACATGGTTGGTGCCGCCGAGCGCATGGAGCACGTGCGGCAATGTCTTCCAGAGATCTGCACCCTGGATTGCGGCACCATGAACTTTGCCGAGGCAGACTACGTGATGACTAACACACCTGGACTGATTGAAGCCATGGCCCACATCGCTAATGAGGTGGGTGTACGCATAGAAATCGAGGCGTTTGACACTGGGCACTTGTGGCTGGCCAAACATTTGGTGCAACAAGGGATTATTCCGGATCCCGTGCTGGTTCAATTGTGCATGGGCATTCCTTGGGGTGCACCGGATGACCTAAACACATTGATGGCCATGGTGAACAACGTTCCAGAGGGTTGGACTTATTCGGCATTCTCCATAGGGCGAAACGAAATGCCGTACGTGGCAGCGGCCGTGCTGGCTGGCGCCAATGTGCGTGTTGGACTCGAAGACAACTTGTATCTGGACAAAGGCGTATTAGCCACCAATGCTCAACTTGTGGAAAGAGCCGCTACCATCGTCACCAACATGGGTTGCCGAATCATTGGACCACAAGAGGTGCGGGACAAGCTAAAACTGCAAAAGCGCCCACCCCTGGCTTGAGTTTTCACCTATCCGCGATTGGAGAACTAGATGGACTTCGGATTAACTGAAGAACAAGAACTGATTGTTGAAACAGTTCGCAGCTTTGTCGAAAACGAAATCTATCCCCATGAAGATAGGGTGGAAAAGACGGGTCACGTGCCCCCTGAACTGGGTAAAGAAATCGCCGACAAGTGCAAAGAGATTGGCTTTTTTGCCGCCAACCTACCCACAGATGCCGGTGGCGGCGGCCTCAACCACCTTGAATTTACCCTGCTGGAACGAGAATTGGGCCGCGGATCCATGGCGCTCACCGTATTCTTTGGTCGTCCATCGGGAATATTGCAAGCGTGTGAAGGGGTGCAAAGAGAAAAGTACTTATTGCCAGCTGCTTCCGGAGAAAAATACGATGCCCTGGCCATGTCCGAACCTGAAGCCGGTTCCGATGTCCGCGGCATGAAGTGCACTGCAAAATCAGATGGCGATGACTGGATAGTCAATGGCAGTAAACATTTTATCAGTCATGCGGACATCGCCGATTTTGTGATTGTGTTTGTGGCCACCGGGGAAGAAGAAACACCTCGAGGCATTAAGAAAAAGATTACCTGCTTTTTAGTAGATCGCGGCACGCCAGGCTTCGAAATTAGGCCTGGCTATAACTCAGTTTCCCACGTCGGCTATCATAACTGCATTCTCAATTTCGACAATTGTCGTTTGCCCAAAGAGCAAATCTTGGGAGAAGTGCACCGAGGTTTTGAAATTGCAAACGAATGGTTGGCAGCCACGCGCATCACGGTTGCAACCATGGCAGTGGGTCGTGCTCGCCGAGCCTTTGATTTGGCGTTAAGCCATTCCGCACAACGCAAACAGTTCGGTCAACCTATCGGCAAATTTCAAGGGGTATCCTTTAAGCTTGCGGACATGATTACCGAAATTGACGCCAGTGATTGGCTAACGCTGAATGCCGCGTGGCGTTTAGATCAAGGCCTGCCAGCTGACCGCGAAATTGCCAGTGCCAAAGTGTATGCCACGGAAATGTTGGCCCGGGTCACTGACGAGGCGATACAAATTCATGGCGGTATGGGTCTGATGGATGACTTACCCTTAGCGCGGTTTTGGCGGGATGCAAGAGTCGAACGCATTTGGGATGGCACATCAGAAATCCAAAGACACATTATCAGTCGAGATCTACTAAGGCCTTTGGGGGCGTAACCTTGAGCTTGGACCGACTGCTTCGTCCAAAAAGTATTGCGGTTCTCGGTGGCGTCTGGGCACGCAATGTCATTCGCGAATGTAATAAGATGGGGTACCAAGGTGAACTCTGGCCCATTCACCCAGAACACACCAGTATGGAAGGCGTACCCTGCTTCAACAGTCTTGATGACCTACCACACCCTCCCGACGCCACATTTATCGGCATAAACCGCCACCAGACCATCAAGACGGTAGCCGCCCTATCTGCCATGGATGCCGGTGGCGCGGTGTGCTTTGCTTCCGGGTTTTCCGAAGCTGTCAAAGAAGATGAGTCTGCCGAACAGCAACAACAAAAACTCATCCATGCGGCAGATACCATGCCCATTTTGGGGCCTAACTGTTATGGCTTTATCAACTATCTAGATGGCGCGCTGTTGTGGCCCGACCAACACGGCGGAGAACGTGTAGACAAAGGTGTAGCTATCATCACCCAGTCATCTAACATCGTGATTAACATGACCATGCAGAGGTATGGTCTGCCTATCGCTTACGTGGTGACGACGGGCAATCAGGCACAACAGGGAGTAGCAAGTCTAGGTGAGAGCTTACTGAATGATTCAAGGGTAACGGCTTTGGGCTTATACATCGAGGGGTTTAGCGATCTACCGGCTTATGAATCTCTAGCACGAACCGCCAGACGATTAGGCAAACCTGTTGTCACGATTAAGGTGGGACGTTCACCTCAAGCGCAAGCTGCAACCGTGTCCCACACGGCGTCTTTGGCCGGTAGTTTTGCGGGCTCTAAAGTATTGCTTGATCGCTTAGGGTTCCCCAGAGTTAACTCCATACCAGCCTTTTTGGAAGCTTTAAGACTTATGCATGTCTGTGGCCGTTTGCCTGGAAATCGCGTTTTGTCCATGAGTTGTTCCGGCGGCGAGGCTGCACTGATGGCCGATGCAGGACTATTGCAAAGAGTTGAGTTCCCAGAACTGGCAAGCAATACCAAACAAGCCATTTCCGAAGTACTGGGACCAAAGGTACATGTAGCGAATCCCTTGGACTACCACACCTATATTTGGAATGACGCCCAGGCCCTGCAAGACCTGTTTACAGCGGCTATGGATGCGGACGTGGACATCACTCTGCTGATCATCGACACGCCAAGACAAGATCGTTGCGACGCCACCGACTGGCTGCGTGCAATACAGTGCTTTATTCAGGCGAAACGCAATACAGGTGCTGCGGCGGGTGTTGTTTCTTTGCTGCCTGAAAATCTCCCAGAAGATCTTGCCCAGGAATTGATTAGGAACGGCATTACCCCTTTCACTGGCTTAAACCTCGCACTGGAGGCCATTGCAGCGGCAGCATCCGTTGCAAAGTCCCCGTTGCCCAATTGTTTGTTAATACCTCCCACGCCGCCCGCATCTGTTGGTCGAGTCATGAACGAAGCGGAGGCCAAATATGCACTTTCAAAACACGATATTCCGATTCCACCCAACAAAGTAGTTCGCAATGGGGACGAAGCAGTCCAGGCGGCAGAACTCATTGGCTACCCTATTGTTGTCAAAGGCCTCGGTATCGCTCATAAAACAGAGCACGGAGCAGTCTTTCTTAATGTACACACGCCCGATGAAACCAGGCGCGCCATATCCGCTCTGAGTCAGCAATGCGACACGTTTTTGGTCGAAGAATTTGTCGGTGACTCAGATCTGGAACTTTTGGTAGGGGTCGTTAGCGACCCTAGCACTGGTTTCTTGCTGACCTTAGGCGCCGGCGGTACCAATACCGAGATACTCAAAGACAGGAGTCATCGTCTGCTCCCCATCGAAAAGCAGGATGTCTTAGATGCCCTGCAAGAACTGGCCATCTGGCCATTACTTAACGGCTATCGGGGCCGGCGAGCCATTGATGTTGACAAACTTGCGGACGTTATCCTCAAAGTTGCTTCATTCGTAGCGGCTCACCAATCCATTATCCAAGAACTGGAAATCAACCCATTGCTCATCGGTGAGAACCATCTGGTAGCGGCCGATGCGTTAATAAGAGTGAGTGAATAGCATGAACGACGGTCCCATCAAGACTCGAACCCAAGGTGGCATATTGGAAGTCACCATCGATCGGCCAAAGGCTAACGCAATCGATCTTGCCACCAGCAAGGTTATGGGCGATGTGTTTCAAGAGTTTCGGGATAACATAGATTTAAGAGTGGCTATCGTTACTGGCGCGGGTGAGAAGTTCTTTTGCCCTGGCTGGGATCTAAAGGCCGCTGCGGATGGCGATGCCGTGGACGGCGACTATGGCGTCGGTGGTTTTGGAGGGATACAGGAACTGCCAAACCTAAACAAACCCATCATTGCGGCCGTTAACGGTATTTGTTGCGGCGGAGGACTAGAGGTGGCGCTCTCAGCCGACATTATCTTCGCGGCAGAACACGCAACCTTTGCATTGCCAGAGATCCGTTCCGGGACTATCGCGGACGCAGCCTCCATTAAAATGCCAAAACGTATTCCGTACCACATAGCAATGGAAATGTTGTTTACCGGTCGTTGGCTTGATGCAAAGGAGGCAAATCGATGGGGATTCGTCAATCACGTGGTACCCCAAGAGGAACTAATGAGTAAAGCCTGGGAAATGGCAGAGCTACTTGAGTCTGGGCCACCCCTTGTATACGCAGCCATCAAAGAAGTGGTGAGGGAGTCGGAAAATCAACGGTTCCAAGACAGTTTGGACAAGATCACAAAGAGCGTGTACCCCAGCATCAAGACGTTGTATACAAGTGAGGACCAATTGGAAGGTGCCCGTGCCTTTTCTGAGAAAAGAGATCCTGTCTGGAAAGGTCGTTAGTGGTCAGTCGGTATTGTGTCCCACTTGACTACCGTACAGCTCAGAATGCAGCCCCACCAGCGTACTAGCGCACATCAATACGATAATGATACAAAACGGCAGACCCATGGTCAGACTCAGTGCTTGAAGTGACGCCAAACCACCACCAAGCAACAAGGCCACACCCAGAAGTCCTAAAAATATGCACCAAAAAACCCGTTGAACTCTAGGCGTCTCGGTTTTACCGCCGGCGGTCATGGTATCTAGAATCAACGACCCAGAGTCCATGGAAGTTGTAAAAAATACCAACACCAAGATGATTCCAATGGTTGACGTGACAGCGGTCAATGGCAATTGATCTAGAAACTTGAACAACGAAAGCTCCGGTTGCCAATCCTTTACTGTATCCATCACACCGGTATAGCCATCCACCAGATACTGTTCCATGGAAAAAGTGCCAAACACGGTCATCCAGCAAATAAAGATCGCAGAGGGCGCCAATAGACATCCCAAAATAAACTCTCGCACGGTTCGCCCTATGGAGATCCGTGCAATAAACATTCCCACAAAGGGCGAAAACGCAATCCACCAGGACCAATAAAACGTGGTCCAACCGTGCATGTACCCTAAATCTTCACGTTCCCCCCAAAAGCTCAGAGGGATCAAGTAACTCAGATATGCCCAGAAGTTCTTAAATATGTCTGCCAATATGGTCCCTGTGGGACCAATAGCCAATACGAAGAGACCCAACAGTGCCGCTAATATCATATTGAGTTCACTTAGACGCTTTATGCCTCCGTCCAAACCACGCATAACGGAAATGAGGGCCATCACGGTAATGATGCCAACTACCAACAAGTTGGTTAAATCACCAGTTGGTGCGCTATACACGTAGTTAATACCCCCACCCGCTTGTTCCGCACCAAAGCCCAAGGACGTTGCAAGACCAAACAGGGTTGCGAACACCGCAAAGATGTCGATGATGTGACCCGGCCAACCCCAAATACGCTCACCCAATAATGGATAGAACGCAGATCGTATGACCAACGGCAGTTTCTTGTTGTAGCAAAAAAACGCTAAACCCAAACCCACCATGGCGTAGATAGCCCAAGGGTGAAAAGCCCAGTGATACAAAGTTGCCGCCATGGCCAGACGTTGGGCGGCCTCTCCCGATCCCAGGTCCATACTGAGAGCCGCATCTGTAGCCGTGGACCCTGTGTAACCACTAATGAATGCGAAATGATTCATCGGTTCCAACACAGCATAGAACATGATGCCGATACCGATGCCGGCGGCGAACAACATGGACACCCAACTGACGAAACTGTACTTTGGTTTAGTATCTGCGCCGCCCAGGCGAATTCCACCATAAGGTGTGAGCACTAGGAAGATGGAAAGCAAAACAAACAGGTTAGCAGCGCCCATAAAAACCCAATCGAAACGACTTGTCACTATGGGTCGCAAGCTTTGAAAATAGTCCGCAGCCTGATCAGGAAATAAAAGGGTTACAAACACGAACAAGACCACACCAATGCCTGACACCAAGAACACCGGATTGTGTACATCCAGTCCTGCCAGGCGAATGTTGTGTTCGCCTAGCTTATGCTTTGTTTTGTAATTTGACGCAGTCGATGTTTGCTGTGAATCGGACACGCTCCCCCCTTAGGTGTCTGGCGCAACACAAATGTGCCGGCTTAGTCTACGAAAACACCCTACCATACTCCGCTTCGACGTATTTCCTGAAGCTAATGCAGTCCTTGCTGCCGAGACTGTTGACTGCCCCTACTCTTGAATATCTAGGTTCACGTCCGCCAATAAAGCGGGACCTCGAGCCAAAAGACCGCTGATGCCCACTCTACAGAGCTCTGAGTGCTCCATTGATATGCGCTCTGCGGTGTCGCTATCGCCTTTAGCAATAGCTGAGACCAAACCGGCGTGTTGTTTTAGAATTTTTTTGTTTGCCAAAGCATCGCTTCTTAAAAAGTTGTCCGCATACCAAAGCTGAGCAATACGTTCGTGATCAGCCAAGATACGACGATAGGCATCCACGAAATATTTATTTCCCGAGGCTTGTGCGATCCTCAAATGCAGCCGTGTATTTGAGTCCACCATTGCCGCTACATCCTGGCGCGCCATATCCCCGGCGAACTCTTCTTGTAGGGCACGAAGGTCTTTGATGTCGCTTTTGGTTTTGCGTAAGCAGGCAAGTCGCGTATAGGCACGCTCTACCAGGTCCCCCGCTTCGAAAATGGACCGCAACGAACCCAAGTCCAAGGACGTTACAATAGCACCGCGGTTTTTTCGGATTTCCACCAATCCTTCCGCAGATAACCTGATGAGTGCTTCCCGAACCGGGGTGCGAGAAACTCCAAATTTCTTCACAAGACTACTCTCGTCGAGATCCGCCCCTGGTTTCACTTCCAAGGAAACAATCTGGCGTCGCAACTTGTCGTAGACACTTTCCGGCCCGCGCTGGGTCTTTCTTACAGCTTTGGTCATAGTGACAAAGTCAATTCAAATATATACAATATGTATACAATCATAACGTGACAAAAACAACAAATGCAATTCCAGGGAATTTTTCCACCGGTTATCACGCCCCATCTAAAGGACGGGAGCATTGATACCGACGGCTTTGCGGCCATGCTGGAACATTTAATCGACAACAAGGTGCACGGCATCATTGTTGGCGGCACCACCGGGGAGTACTACGCACAAACAAAGGACGAACGCATCCAGTTAATGGGCTTTGCCCGTGAAATCATTCGCCAGCGACTTCCCTTAATCGTAGGGGTTGCCGCAATTCGAACCCAAGACTGTATTGAGTATGGCCAATTGGCCAAATCACATGGGGCAGATGCCATTTTGGTTAGTTCGCCCTACTATGCCGTCCCGACGCAACTGGAACTAGCCAATCATGCATTGGCCATAGACCGTGCGGTCAACCTACCCATAATGCTTTATAACTATCCACATCGAACCGGGACGTTGATGCAAGAAGAGTTTTTTGATCGTGTGGGCAGGTCAACAAACTTCAAAGCCATCAAAGAATCTTCCGGTGACATCAATCAGCTCCATATCTTAGCCAGAGACTATCGACATATTGACTTGCTTTGCGGAATGGATGACCAAGCCTTGGAGTTTTTCGCTTGGGGTGCCCAGGGCTGGGTGTGTGGTGGGGGTAACTGCCTCCCGAGGGAACACATTGCTTTGTATGAAGCCTGCGTACTTGAAAAGGACTTTATCAAGGGGCGGCGCATTATGTCTGCCCTACTTCCGTTTATGCGTGTGCTTGAACAAAGCGGAAAGTTCATTCAAAGCATAAAATTTGCATGCCAGTTGAACGGACTACCGTCGGGCCCAGTAAGGGAGCCACTGCGCGATCTGACCAAAGAACAGAAACGGGAAATCACGACCATCTTGGCTACTCTTGATTCAGCCATGAAACAAATTAACGCTTAAGCCTTGTGAGACATTGATCATGACCTTATTGACACATGATGAATATCAAGGGATCGCCGCAAATCTATCCCTACCAGTAGCACCCTATTTTGATGGCAAGTTCCAACATGGGGATGGTGGAACATTCCCCAGTATCAACCCAGCAAACGGGGAAATATTGGCCCATATAGTTGAAACCAACAAAGCAGGTGTTGACGCCGCCGTAACGAAAGCACGAGAAGCTTTCCATTCTGGGGTCTGGTCAAAAAAGCACCCCAGCGAGCGCAAACAAACCCTGATTCAACTTGTAAAGCTAATCAAGCGCAATGAAAAAGAACTTGCCGTACTAGAGTCATTAGAGAGCGGTAAACCCATCGCAGATGTTGCGACCGTGGACATTCCTGAAACCATTCATTGTATCCAATGGCACGCTGAAGCTATCGACAAAATATATGGTCAGGTTGCACCTACTGGGAACGATGCTTTGTCTTGGATAGTACGAGAACCTTTAGGAGTGGTTGCGTGCGTCCTGCCCTGGAATTTTCCGTTACTCATGCTGGCGTGGAAAATCGGCCCGGCCTTGGCGGCTGGCAACAGCCTCATAGTAAAGCCGGCGGAAGAGACCAGCATGACCGCCCTGCGCATTGCAGAACTTGCCACCGAGGCCGGTATACCCGATTCAGTTCTCAATGTCTTACCCGGATCTGGAGAAGTCACCGGCCAACTTATTGGGCTACATAACGATATCGACATGGTGTCTTTCACGGGATCGACGGAAACCGGTAAGCGATTTCTGTGCTACTCCGGTGAAAGTAACCTAAAGAAAGTCACCCTGGAATGCGGGGGGAAGAACCCTTGCCTGGTTATGGATACCGTGGAGTCCATCGATACAGCGGCTCAACACATCGTTAATGGTGCATTTTGGAATATGGGAGAAAACTGCTCAGCCAACTCCCGACTCTTGGTGCATGAAGATGTTGCTGATGAGCTAGTGAACAAGATTCAACACCGGCTTCGGGAATGGCCCACCGGACACCCCTTGGACCCAGCCAACCGCTTGGGGGCAATGGTCAGCGAAAATCATCATAACAACGTACTCTCGTTCATCGACGAAGCCATAGCCGCCGGGGCAGATGTTTTAACGGGGGGCAAATCCATAGCAATGGACGGGGGATTTTTTATCGAACCAACCATACTGGTGAACGTCAGCCCGGACATGCGTATTGCCAAAGACGAAGTATTTGGCCCTGTCTTGACCGTCACTAAAATTAACAGCGAAGAACAAGCAATCGCCATCGCCAACGACTCTTGCTATGGGCTAACCGCCTCTGTGTTCACCAGCAACGTGCGTCAAGCCCATCGAATGGCCGCTAACTTAAGCGTAGGAACTGTCACCATTAACTCTTACGGAGAAGGCGACATCACAACCCCGTTTGGAGGATTCAAACAATCAGGCTTTGGTGGACGAGACAACTCTATCCACGCTCACGATCAATACACCGAGCTAAAAACCGTCTGGCTTGACTTGTCTGATCACGAGCAGGAAGCGCTGGACTGACCGTGGATTGAATGAAAGCAAGAAGAGCAGAAAGTACCCCAAAAGATATTCCCGGATCGGGTTGGTATGAAATTCTGCCAAATCCAGAGGAACCCACGACGCTCAATGCACATGTGTCTACCGATTGGTTGATTATTGGTGCAGGGTTCGCGGGCTTAAGCGCTGCCAAGAGACTTCTTGATTTGGACCCCAACGCAGAGGTCACACTAATCGATGCACAAGCGATTGGTTTTGGCGCCAGCGGCAGAAACTCTGGATTCATGATCGATCTGCCCCATGAACTACAAAGTCACGACTATGGCGCAGGGGCGCATCGGAAAGAAGAGATACGCCAAAACCGACTTGCGATAGAGTTTGCTGCCGACGTCGCCGAAGAATTCCACCTAAAAGATAGTTTTCAACCCGTGGGCAAGTTTCACGGTGCATCAGATGCCGCCGGCCTTACCGCATTGGAAAAC
>JBCCFQ010000030.1:0-13280 GCA_039029655.1 Pseudomonadota bacterium
AGGCCAATCCCTTGGGTTGATTTCAGGCTTCCCCAATGATCCGGGTGATGTGGTGGCCAGAGACACTCTATTGGATAAGGTTTGGCAACGAACCGTGGTCACCGATGAGGTTTTGACGCGATGCATCAGTGAATTGCGAAGCGCACTAGGGGATAACCCCTCAAACCCCGCCTACATTCAAACCGTGCCAAAACGGGGTTACAGGCTTGTGGCCTCCCTTAGAGAGACCTCGTCCAATCCCGGCCCGGGAGGGGATCGGGAACCAAAATCTTTCTGGGAAGAACTTAAGCACCGAAACGTATTTAGAGTGGGCGTCGCCTACGCCGCAATTGCCTGGTTGGTCATTGAGGTGGTGGAAACCATCTTCCCCCATTTGGGGTTGCCTGAATGGTTGGTGCGGTTTGTGGTGATTGGCGCAGTGATTGGTTTTCCTGTTGCATTGGCCCTGGCCTGGACCTTTGAGATCACGGCGTCCGGCATTGAGGTTGATCGACCTGGATTAGAAAAAAGACCCAGCACTCAGCGACTGCGCCGACTGGACGTTATGACCACCATCGCAATTCTCTTAGCCATAGGCGTGGTGGCGTATCAAATCAGTCAACCTGAGTTGGTGGCCACACCCACCGTTAACACGCGAACTCCCATACCACCAGAGCAAAATTCAATCGCGGTATTACCTTTTGCAAATCGCAGCGGTGACCCAAACAAGGCCTATTTTGGCGATGGCTTGGCAGAGGATGTCATCACTATGCTCTCTAAGGCTCCCGATCTTAGGGTGTCACCGCGTACCGCTTCTTTTTACTTTAGGGGAGATCAAACTGACCCGAGCGAAGTTGCGGAGCGACTACGAGTCAGTAACGTGTTGGAAGGTAGCGTCAGGATAAATAACGAGACGGTCATTGTTAATGCAAGCCTATTTGATGTAGCAACTGGTGATGTACTGTGGTCGGACCGGTTTGAAGAGAACATGGGTGACATTTTTCAAATGCAGGATGCCATTGCGGAAAAAGTGGTTACCGCGTTAGAGGTACAAATGAGTACCGGCGAAAACGCACCACTCCTATACAGTACGCCCACTGAGAACCTAAGTGCCTATGAGTTTTTTGCCCAAGGCCGTGACTATTTGAGACGCCCGAACTCTGAATCCAATTTGGATGCCGCTGAAGAGCTGTTTAACCGAGCCATCGAGGAAGATGCGGAGTATGCCGAGGCGTACGCATTGCTGTGCGAGACCCACCTGGCCCGTTACCGCTTGTCTCATGCATCGAATACCGACGCGTTTGAAAACGCGGAGCGAAGCTGCAACCGAGCGACTACCCGTGACGCCACCATTGTTGAAGTCCATGTATCTCTTGGGACTCTGTACCGATTCGCGGGGCAATATCCAGACTCGATCCGCGAACTACGTGAAGCAATAAACAAAAGTCCCCGTGACGTTGTGGCCCACGTGGAATTGGCTAACGCTTTTCACGACGCAAGCGAACCTGAAAACGCAGAAGCTGCATTTCGAGCGGCACTCGAAGTTGACCCCACCTACTGGGGCGTCTACGCCGACTACGGAACGTTCCTGTACGAGAACGAACGCTACAAAGAAGCCGCTGATCTATTTGAGGTATGGACCGACCTAACTCCTGACAGTCGTTCTGCGTTCAATAACCTGGCGGGCGCCTATTACATGCTGAATGACTTCACCCGATCAGGAGCGATCTGGGAACGCTCCCTAGAGCTGGGTGAGAGTCGCTCGACTTACACCAACTTAGGATTGAGCTATTATTATTCTGGGGACTTTGCAAGAGCCGTTGAGATGCAACAACGAGCTCTCACTATCGCGCCTACGGACCATCGCTTGTGGGGGCGCCTGGCCGAATCATCCCGATTTGTCGACGGTATGGAAGGCGTGTCGCAAGAAGCTTACGAAAAAGCTATTTCGTATGCTAAGGAGCGACTAAAAATTAACGCCCGTGACTGGTATACATTAGGTCTTTTGGCCTTATACCAGTCTCATGTGGATGAAAACATTGAAGCGTTGGAAAACATGACCCGGGCTATGGACATCGCAGCCGATGAACCAGACTTACATTACTTGGCTGCGCTCGTGCATCAACAACAAAACAACCGGCAAGCCATGTTTGAGTCGTTGCGTGAAGCCTTTGATCTTGGTTTTTCGCCCCAGCTCATTGCTTCTGATCCAGACTTGGCGCCAATACAAGACCATCAAGAATACAAAGCGTTGCTCAGTGAACTGAACAACAGTACAAACAGCCCATGAAAAACAACATGAGGAGAAGACCATGACTTCGGAAAACTCAAAACCCGAAGCAGAAGATATGGATTCAAGACCAGGACCACCTGACATGGACTCACGTCCAGGACCACCAGACATGGACTCACGGCCAGGACCACCTGACATGGACTCACGACCAGGACCGCCAGACATGGACTCACGACCAGGACCGCCAGACATGGACTCACGACCAGGACCACCTGACATGGACTCACGGCCCGGACCACCTGACATGGACTCACGACCAGGACCACCTGACATGGATTCACGTCCTGGACCGCCTGATATGGACGACCAATAGTACGCAGAATGTACGCGCCGGGGGCAAAACAGTCCCCGGCGAGTACAGACATTATTGATCAACACAGTTGTGGCTACTTCCTTCCTCTCACTGTCAACTGTCCACTCTCAACTCATACTGTAAGCCAATAGGAAAGGTGGTTTATACTCCGTAATGCCGTTTGGCAAGACGCTCAACAAACAACGCCAAGCGATTCGCCCCTCTTCACACACTAACTTTAATAATGGCTATTGATCATGACTTTTAAGTTACAAACCTATTCCGTTCTCTTACTTCTACTTGTCTTAACCTACGGCTGTGCACCTAAAGACGAGACAAGCAATGCCGAAAAAGAGTCAAACGCGACTCAGCAATCAAACACAAGCGAAGAGACAGAAGAAGAACTTGTCGCCCGAGCCCTTGAAATTCATGATCGTGTGCTCACGGTGGATACCCACGCAGACACACCGCTACGGATGATCGAACCTGGATTTGACATGGCAGAGCGACACGACCCCAATGAAACAGGCTCCAAAGTAGACTACCCCAGGATGAAGGAAGGCGGCTTAGACGCTATCTTTTTCGCCGCGTTTGTGGCCCAAGATATTCGCGATGACGATGGAAATAACCGAGCAAAAGCACTTGGACTTCAAATGATCGATGCCGTGGTGGCTTCCACGGAAGAGAATTCGGATCTCGTAGGTCTGGCGCTTAATCCAGATGATGCCTATGAACTGGAAAAAGCCGGCAAGCGCGCAATTTATCTTGGGATTGAGAATGGTTATCCAATTGGCAAGGACATTTCCAATGTAGAACTCTATTTTGATCGAGGAGTGCGTTACATCACGTTGGTGCATTCAGCCAACAACGACCTAGCCGATTCCTCTACTGACGAAAACGGGCCAGAACATGGTGGTCTTAGCGATTTCGGTAAAGAGGTAGTCACGGAAATGAATCGGCTCGGCATCATGGTGGATGTGTCACACGCAAGTGATGAAGTCTTTTACGATGCTATCGCTCTCTCAAAAGCACCAATTATTGCAAGCCATTCCAACGCTCGGGCCATCACGGATCACGAACGCAATATGACAGATGAGATGTTGAAGGTCATGGCGGACAATGGCGGTGTTGTACAACTTACCATGCTTTCGGTGTTTCTACGGGATATGCCAGAAAATCCCGACCGAGATGCTGCAATGGCCGAGCTTCGAGCAAACATGAAGCCTGCCAGTGAGATGACATTGGAAGAACGGGCAGCCATGCGACAAGCTTTTCGCGATCTTGACGTAAAGTATCCCAATCCCGTCGCCAATGTTAAGCACGCTGCGGATCATATCGATCACATCGTGAAAATCGCCGGCATCGATCATGTTGGAATTGGCTGTGATTTCGACGGTGGTGGCGGAATCGAAGGCGTTTTCGATGCCAGTGAGGTCATGAATATCACCATCGAATTGGTCAGACGAGGATACTCAGAAGAAGATATTGAAAAGATCTGGGGTGGCAACGTGATTCGGGTCTTTCGGGAGGTCCAAGCAGTTGCCAAGGAAATTCAGGTCGAGAGTTAAGCCTAAGTGGTGAATCCCAAGAGCGTCTGTCGATGCCTGTTTTTGCTTGCGCTCTTGGGCCACGCTTTCCATGCCAAGTCTCATCCCCTAAGACTTTCATTGACTGAGATCGAGTACACCTCTGACCAAAAACTTTTGACCATTAGTCTTAGACTGTTTTTGATGGATGTCAACGAAGCACTTGTTTTTGATCCAGACAGCACGGAGCTGGCTTTTTGTCAGCCCAATGAATCCCCCAATGCGGAACCCATGTTGCTGGATTACCTTAACCAGTTTTTTTATGTGGAAGCTAATGGCGAAAGGGTCGATCTCCAGATCAAAAGCAAGAAACTCAGCGGAGAAGGTGACAACGTGGCACTTGGTGTTCTGATCGAGCATTCGCCAAAAAAACCCTTAACCACGTTAGAAATCAAGAATGCTGTTTTTACAGACTTGTTTTTTGATCAAAGCAACATCGTCTATGTACATGTGGACGACCAATCCAAAAGCTTAATGCTCAACAAGAAAACACCCGTTCACGAGCTAAAGTTCTGATATGGACCAGATCCCCTTTTATATGCAAATTGGTTTCCGGCATATCTCTGATCTCGCTGGATTCGACCATATTCTTTTTTTAGTTGCGTTATGCGCAGTTTACAAAATTGAGCAATGGAAGAATCTCGTTATCCTGGTCACCGCTTTTACAATTGGACACAGTATTACTTTGGCTCTGGCAGCATTTGGCACCCTGACAATACCCTCGAATCTCATCGAATTTCTTATACCAACCACCATTCTGCTTACGGCACTACACAACGTGATCAGCCGCGAATCAACTGATCGGGCTTCAGGAATGGGACCAGTCTATCTAATGGCACTTTTCTTCGGATTTATCCACGGCATGGGATTTTCCAATTACTTTCGCGCGCTGCTAATGGGTGAGTCTTCAATCGTTGTTCCGTTATTGGGCTTTAATCTCGGCATCGAGCTTGGTCAGCTGTTGGTTGTCGCCGTCATCGTCGGGATTGCCTATTTGTTTCTCAATGTCATCGGTGTCAAACACCGAGACTGGAACGTCTTTGTTTCTGGTGCGGCCGCCGGAGTGTCTCTCATGCTCATGGCGGAAAATAAATTCTGGTAGAGACACCCACGCTAAGCTGCGGAAAGTCGGACTAGGTTCCCCTACTCATCTAAGTATTTGTGCAACCACTGGTTGACCTGCTCATGCCAGTGCATGGAATTGTGTGGTTTCAACACCCAGTGATTCTCATCTGGAAAATACAAAAAGCGGCTCTCAATCCCCCGGCGTTGTAACGCCGTGAACGCTGCAATGCCTTGGGTCACTGGCACTCGATAGTCCAGCTCACCGTGTATAACCAGCATGGGTGTCTGCCATTGGTCCACATACAGGGCTGGATTGTGCTTCTCATGACCGTTGGGGTTTTGATAGTACGGACCACCGTGCTCCCACTCTGGAAACCAAAGCTCCTCAGTGGTGTAGTACATAGATCGATTGTCGAACACACCGTCGTGATTCACCAGGCAGCGGAATCGATCGGCCCACTGACTTGCAATCCAGTTGATCATATAACCGCCATAAGATGCGCCGAGGGCACAAACCCGGTCGCCGTCCAGGTAGTCGAACTGGTCCAATGCCGCAGCAAGACCAAGCTTGAGGTCTTCCAGAGGTTTGCCACCCCAGTCACCAGAGATACTATCGGTAAATGCCTGGCCATACCCGGTGGACCCATGAAAGTCGATCATGACGGAGGCGAAACCCTCACCTGCATAAGTTTGGGGATTCCAGCGATAGTGGAAGTTGTTGGAGAAGCTTCCCTGGGGACCACCGTGAATCAGAAATGCTATTGGGTAGGATTCGCCCCGTTTGAACCCCACTGGCTTGACCACAAATCCATAGACCGTGGCTCCCTCCGCTCCCTCAAAAGAAAACTGTTCGTATTCCCCCATCTCCACATTTGCCAAGGTGCGCGAAGCCACATCAGTGATCTTACGACTGCTGCCTTTGTCGTTATCGAACACATAGAGTTCGTAGGGTGACGTGAGACTGTTCATTGCGTAGACGATGTGATCCGTGGCGGTATCGAAGGACCCTACCGATCCACCATCGACAAGCTTGACAGCGGCTCCACCGTTAACGGGAAGACGCCAAAGAGTTCTGTGACCAACATCTTGTGCAGTTATTAGGATTGATTTTCCGTCAGGTGCGAACGCGATAGCCGACGGTGAGCGATCCCAGTCTTCGGTGAGGACCTTTTTTCGACCAGAACGTAACTCCTGTAGCACAACCTGATATTGATCGGCCTCAAAACCAGGTCGAGTCATTGCTTTGTAGGCCAGGTGTCGTCCATTTGGGCTAATGATGGGGGCTGCGTCCGAGGCTTTATTGTTTTCTGTCAGATTTTTGGGTTGGCCTGGATTTTTCAGTGACACCGAGTAGATGTCAAAGTTGGTGGACGTAGGTTCCTCTGGGTTGCGCAGACGCGCAGCGAAAAACAATGTCTGACCATCAGGCGATATCGCATACTCCTCGTTGCCGCCCCAAACCCGTGACGGGACATCGGCATCAAGCCGAGTTGCACGAATAGGCGAACCGTCTGGGACACCCTCGCCATTCAGCGCAATTGCAAAAAGTTGCGAGTGTTTTTTATCAAGCCAATGATCCCAATGACGCATGAATAGTTGGTCGTAATGAGACGCTGTGACTTTGCTTTTTTGATCAGCCCCATCGCGTTCCACTGTGCAGGCAAGATCTTCGCAATCAAGATACACAGACATGGAAACGATAAGCCTGTCTCCCGTTGGGGAAACACGGAACGTTGTGACATCCAAAGGCAGATCGGTCACCGGCTGCGCCTCACCGCTGTCCACAGGCAAACGCCACACTTGAGTGGAATCACCGCGCTTTGACAAGAAGAGAATGTATCGCCCATCTGGTGACCAGGCCGGTGCTGTATCATTGGCCTCGTGGGTGGTGAGGCGTCGTGGAGCACCGCCGGCGACCGAACTCATCCATAGATCATATCGACCCTTGTCGGCATCAAGATCCGTATGTCGTACCGGATACACCACCCTGCTGCCGTCCGGCGAAACCGCTGGGGCACCGATTCTATCTATGTTGACTAGGTGTTCAGCGGTAAAAGGCTCAGAGTAAACGGGGGTTAGGAGAACGAGCAGGACGGTGTAGCAAGCGAAATGGCGCATGGTCAGCCCTCAAGGCGTTGGTAGAGCGCACAGTTTAGATAAGCCGCCGGGTATGGCAAGTCCTCATATATTTCTATTAGTAGCGGAAAGTCACCATGAGCTGAACGCTTCTGGGCTTTCCAGGTCTCGCACCAAACGGTCGTCGCGACACAACATAGACTTCGTCTGCGACGTTGTCTATTCGGGTTGAAAATGTCCATCGCTCTGACAGGGCGTAATGAGCGGCGAGATCCACTATGGTCGCTTCATCTGAACCTTCTGCAGCCGAAAAAGAACCATTCCCCGCCTGATCACGCATCCGCCCAACATGACTCACTGACAATTGAATTCCCCAGTTTTGGGCGACCAGCCCGGCATTGAGATTTGCACGATGGGGAGGGATGTAAGGCAATTCCGCGCCAGGTGCGACCACCCCAAAGGTGGGGTTCACTGAGTCAAACGCTTCTTGGAATTCGGCATCCGTGTAAGTGTAGGTAAGGGCCAACGGAATGGTCATAGAAGACCCGGCGGAAAACACATGGTTCCACCCAAACTCAACGCCCTGAGTTCGAACTTCCCCAGCATTTGTCTGGGTGTCCAAGTTATCTGGCGCACAACCGGAAGACACGGTGCAAATTGCAGTGAGGTTACTGTAGTCGTTGTAAAAGCCAATCAGCTCAAGTTGACCAAACCGGCCATCCCAACGCCCACCCAGCTCGTAGTTAACCGACTCTTCCGGATCCAAATCATCATTCAATGAAGGGATCGCGGGTGAGAAGCCCTTGTGCACACCAAACACAAAACTTAACTCTTCCGTGGCCGCAAAACTGGCGCCCACGCCAGGCAAGGCGATGAGGTAGTCATTGTCCTGCTGCAAAAAGCTGAGCCGATTGGTAAAACTGTTTTCAATGACCTCAACGCGCAGTCCTGGTACAACAACCCAGCGCCCCACATCGATTTCGTCTCGAACCCAAACAGCCAACGCTCGGGTAAATCCAGTATTGTCTGTAAGAATAGCTCGAGGTTGATTGTTCAGAAGAATCTCGCCGGATGTCTGCTCAAAAGCGAATTCATCATGTAAACGTCTGACTCGGTCTGAATGAAAACGCGCTCCGACTTCCAAGGCGTGGGTAACACTCTCACCGAACTCCCAACGCAAGCCACCTTGCAGACCGGAAGAATCGAAAGACCGATCGTTGGTTCCGATAAGAATGTCATCCGGAGAACCGCTGATGCCATCGGTGTCCGTGCCGTTCAGTATGGAAACAAACAACTGATTAAATGGACTATTTGGATTGTCCAACACATCTCGTACAGCAGCCCCACCAAAGTTGTTTAACTTTCGCCAAGCTCTGTCAAAACCTTGGAAATATCCCGTTACTTGCAGATCACCACCAAACAATGGCTGTCGCCAGCTTGCTCTGCCCGAATACCAATCCCATTCCATACGATCCAACACGCTAGCGCGATAACGTCGATACGGATTCGCTCGCACATCGTCCTCGGTGAGCCCGAGGTAGGTTTCGTTGGAGACCTCGTCCGCATAGCCGGCGCGCAGCTCCAACACACCCGGTCCAATGGCATGGCTGGACTTGAGCAACACTTCGTTCTTTTCGAATCCCGAGTCACCACCACCATCAATGTCCTTAAAACCATCACTGCCTAGGTGCACATACTCGGCTAAGAACCCAAACCGATCCGTTCGGTTGCCACCACGGGCATGGAGGTGACGATACCCATCGCTTCCACCAGCCAGTTCCACCATTGCTTCTGCTTCACTGGGAATGGGTGCGGAAACTAAGTTAATGGCACCACCGATGGTCTGGGGACCATGCTGGATAGATGAAGGGCCCTTAAAAACCTCAACACCCACCATACGCTGGCTTAACGGAAAGAAATACGCAGCCGGAGCCGAATAAGGTGCTGGAGAGATCAGCACGCCATCTTCCATTAGGGTGACTTTTTGACTTCGATCTGAACTTCCGCCACGCAAACCAATGTTTGGTCTAAGCCCAACACCATCTTCCTCGCGAGAGTAAACACCTGGCACAAGGTTCAAAACCCGATTGATGTCGGTGTACTGAAATACGTCCAGAGTTGATTCATCAACCCGATGGGCGGAGCCTGTAACTCGATCTGTTTCAGTAAACAATCCAGTGACAACAATCTCCTCAAGATCGTCGTCATCTTGAGTGGCGGACTGTTGCTGGTTCGATTCTTGAGCAGAAACAACGGAAGCAAATGCTAGTAGTGCCGACGTCAGCAGAGTTTTTCTTGTAAAGGTCAAGTTCATCAATTTCTATCCAATCGCAGTGGTTGCTGCAGTCTCGGTGGTTCACTTGGTGGTGATGTAATCCAATTTGCTCTCGCTAAACTCACCTTGGTACCCGCAAGATCCACTTTCGGATCAATCATCAGTCGGGCAGCACGACCATTCAGGGAAACACGAGACTCTGCGTAAACTTCTACCGGGCCTAGCCCACGATCGTCGTATTCGTCTCGGATGTGGTGTGCAAGCTGCAGAATCAAGTCCGGCTGGCCCGCTATCTCTCGATACTGCAGCTCGGTCAAATACTCATGGGGCGATACAATAACGGTCTTACCGTGCTCCGTCACAACACGATATTGAAGACTGCCTGATTTCTCCCGCAGCATCACCCGCCAGGAAAAGCGCATTCCTTGTTCATGCCAAAGCACGGTGCCGGGATAAAACCACTGGCGAAGTGGCAGCAGCAACTGCACCGCACAGAACACAAAAACCGCAGCACTGAACGCAACACTCATCGGACGAAGGCTATAGTCCCTGGCCGGCAAATTGACACTCGCCGGAACCGGCGGGGACAAATGCAACCACTTCGCCACCCTTCGCGGCCAGTCGGCCTCAAAGAACACCAGCACCGAAAAAACCATGATGAACGGGAACAGTCCAATGTTAAAAAACAAATGGGTGAAGTAATGAAACACCAAAATCACCGCGAAGGCATAAGGGCGCGCCCTTCGCCAAAGCATGAACGCAATAATCGTCGTGTCGAACAGAAACGCGAACCACGAAAAAGCGTAGTGCACCAAAGGCAACTCAAGAAATGGGCCCAATAGCGGCAATCCACTGTGGGGAGGTAACCAAATGTTGAGAGGTTGCGCGTGCAACAACCAATCGGACTCAAACTTCGCCCAACCAGCAAAGAAATACAACAAGCCCACTTGGAAACGCAGCCAGTAGGTTTGCCATGCGGGTAGTGTTTGCGTTCTTATGGAGGGCAATAGCCACGCATCCACTGACCATGCTCGATGGGGCGATAGAAAACACATGATCAGCGTGACTAAGCTGATGAAGTAGTAATGGTTTAGATAGTAGGTAACATCCATCAACTCCGCATAGGTAAAAAGACACCAGAACGTGATGATTGCCAAACGGTAAAAGAGTCCGATGGCCACCATGAATGCGGCAATGGCGATACCGGAATAAAGAAAATAAAGGCCCGCCTCGGTGGGAACCTGTACCCACTCGAAACCCCAGTACTTAAAATGAAAGTCCGGTTCAACGTAAAGCCGCTCAATCCAACCGTTTCTCATGAAACGCAGAGCGCCCACACACATCAACCCCCCAATGAGCATGCGAAACACTGCAAGCGCAGCAATATCCCGCGGCGCGGTTAGGAAGCGATGGACACGCTGTAACACTGGGTCCGTCTCGTGTGCAGACCTTCTTGTTGGCACTAGATTTTTCCGATTTGTATTAGTCGTTATCCCCGGCGGCGGAATCAGGCACAGCTAGACTTAACGCAGAGACGATGGGCCCACGGAAAGTATCCATTGCGGTCTTTAAAACGCCCAGTAATGCACAGGGTGGCAAACCAGACGAACTAGAGAATGCGTTGGTGCACTCAGTGTTATCCGCTATCGCCTCAACCGCCGTATCGAAGCCACCTCCGTTTTCAATGGTGTTTAGTTGGTCCAAGGCGGCGTCTAATTCAAGGACAATCTGATCCGCCAAATCTTGCCGGTCAATTCCGATCAACAAGTCGTTGACACCCATGCCACCGTTAACGCCGGTAAACAAATCCCTGAATGCCTGAACATTTGCGATCAAATTAGCACCTGACCTTCGTGAGAGTCTGGACTCAAGAAACTCTGGACAAGCAATGGGATCCGAACAGGTTAAACCGGTGGCTGGCAATCCAGTAGGCTGTGCAACCTTGCGATCCTTGGTGATCTTTTCCACATAAAATAAAGCAATGGACAAGGCATCCAAGGCATCTTGAGGTTGCGTATAGGTAACGCTAGTGGCTAACCCGGCCGTACTCCATTGTTCGATAAAGTTATCACTGCCAGGCTCCCAACGATCACGCAGACTGGTCGCCAACACCACCACACGATCTGCAAGTCGGCTAACATGGGCAGCTCGGGCAGTTGCATCGGGTTGTGAAGTACAGGCGGCCGGCGGTGTATCCGTAAACAACAGGTGCTCCATGGCACCCAGACCAGTGATATTTATAGGTGTCGCCCCTGTGACCGCATCACCATCATTGGCAGCTTCCTCAAGGCCACATGTGTCGACGGTAAACGGGAAAGAATAAATCAACTCGCGAAAATCTTGGCCACCCGCAACGCTATCGGGATTGGTGGACCGACCGGCAGGACCAACTTGCAATACTTCGTTACGCTGCCAGGAGTTCATAGCAACTTCCCATGCTGCTTTGGCTGCATCTTGGGCGGCCATGTCCGTAGGAGCTGCCGCTAAGGAAGCTGCAGCGGTCTGCAGGCTTTCAGCCTCGGTCACGAAGTCGCGTAGTGATGGCAAGATAATCATCTCCCCAATATCTGCTAACACAGCCCGTCGCGCATCATCTCCGGACACCGGGGGGGGTGGCGGTGGTGGGGGTGGCGGTGCGAGGTTAGTGTCGCCCCCGCCGCCGCCTCCGCAAGCGGCTATTGACAAAAAGATAGACAGAAAAACAGCATGCCCCGCACCAGCCTTAAGCCGTCGGGGCAAAGAAAAAAGTTGTTTAGGCGTCATACAGCCCTCCAACAAAAAATGACAGAACAGCATAAGGCTCCAGGCCCCAACTTCGTTGGGCCCTGGAGCCTAACAACATTGGCCCGCCTCAGTCTAGCGCGAGTTTCAGCACGACTATTCGTGCACCCGCGTCATCACTATTAGTGGACAAGGCCACCCGATTTCCATCAGGAGACAATGCCAATCCAAAGAACTGGGCACCCACGGTACCGCTAGGATCGGACAGTTCGATGATTCCATCGCCAAACACTCGACTATCAGGTTGGCCGTCTGCGGTTAACACGAAGGCCGCAGGATTTCCCCCGAAACGACCGGCTATAACGATACGGTCATCGGGTAAGACGATTAAGTGGCGGCCGCGATCTTCATTGGTTGGATAACCCAACCCCTCACTTTGGATTGCTTGTGTACCCGTGTTTCCAAACGCCATATCGATGGCGGTGGAAGTACCACTCGAAACTCGGAAGACCACGACGTCTTGTTGCAGCGAAGACTGGTATCCCAACGTAGATGGCGTTACGCCGCCATCTCTCAAAGTGGCAGAACCATAACCAACAGCCACGTAAGACGACGTGCCTTGTTGAAAGTCAGCCGCATAGTTTTCCGAAAACCCTTGGTCTACCTTGAATGGGTTGAACACGGCAATGCCAGGCGTCGCAGCAATGGTCGGTTCATCACTAAATCCACCAAAGGTTGCATCCAACGTGCCGTCAACATCAAGACGGATCAGGAAAGAGTGGTTATCTAAGACACCACCCAAATCAGTGTAACCAGAAGCGACGATTTTGCCGTCAGCCTCAACAATACCTCGGCGTTGGTTGTCATTTAATACGCCCGTCGCATTGAAAGAGAAGGCGCTACCACCGTTAAAGGTGGGATCTGCCGTCGCACCTGTGGCTGTGATATCTACACGTGCAATGTAACGATCGCGGTCCGTGCGAACGCCATCAC
>JBCCFQ010000031.1:0-13221 GCA_039029655.1 Pseudomonadota bacterium
CAAAGTCGATGTCAGGCAGCAAAGTCAATGTAGGTCAATGTACTCTCAGCCATCAATCGATACAGCGCGATGAGACTGTCCACTCTGTTGTGTCATCCCGCCCACCACTCACCCCGTTTCCTGTAAGAAAGACAAGGATGTTACTATAATGACGCTTGGGCCTCTCAGCTTTCACGCATTTACTGCTGTATACCTGTGAGTGCAATTAAATTGATCAAAGTGAACAGAACCGTGAACATCGGGACGTGACGTTATTAACGTACCGTAGCTCTGTAGCCCAGAAATACTTTTCCACTGTCTCTACAGAGGAATCTATGCTGAAAATATCCTCAAAAACCACGGAAATGCTGGCTGCAGTATCTAGAGCAAATTCGAACGGCCCTTTTCCGTTAACGGTGACCTCGACAACGATGCGACCCGCGTCCCTCAAGTGATAGGGCGCGATGGCAACGGCGCCGTCTTGATCTAAAACGGTAGCGCAACCCAGCAAACAAGATAGGCACGCAAGAAGGACAATAATTCTTTTCATTGTCCTTAGCATTATAACGCTTTCTTGATGCCCTACCGCCGTACAAAAAGGCTTTTAAATATGGGCTAGAATGAAAACTTCGTCAAAAAGCGGTTCATCTTATGAGACTTAAGTCGCTGAGTACGCTGATTTTCCTCGCCTTATTGTGGTCACATTTGGCGTACGGTGGACAGTGCATAGCTCATCGGGCTTTGTCCGAGGGCGTAGAGCTTGAAAATACTGTGGCAGCAGTTACGGCTGCGCAAAAATCTGGTGTTTCGCGAATAGAGTTAGATCTGCGATTCACAAAGGACGGTGTTGCAGTGATTCATCACGATGCCGAGGTAAATGGCGTTTTCATTGGCGAAACGGACTACATCGAACTGGTCGAGCGTGAATTGCGCGTCGACAAATTGCAAACCTTGTTTGAACTTGCGACACCCATCAAATTGGTGTTGCTTGACATAAAGGACAATGATATCGAAATCGATGACCTGCGTGCAGCGCTCCCAGCAACATATTTTTGTCAAACCATTGCTTTTCAAAGCGAGAGTCTTGGATTGCTAAGAAAGATCGGCAGTGCTTGGCCAAGTTGTGAGCGGTACTGGGTCGCCAAACTTAAACGTCGTTATTGGTTCGGGAGTTTTCCTTCAGCAGCTAGCCTTGTTAGTCGCTTAAAAGCTCAAGATCTGGATGGGATTGTTGCAAAAGGCCGTCGCTTCGTTGACAAGGAGTATGTGGGACAATTTCAAAACAGTGGGCTCAAATACTTGGTCTGGACGATCAATAAGACAGCTCGAATCAAGCGCTACGAAGAAATTGGAGTCGACGCCATCATCACTGACGCGCCACTGGCGTGCATGGACGTTACAGGTGAGGACTACAGCAAAAAGTAAGTTGTGGTGGCGACAATCACAACCCCCATGAGGTTTAATGCAAATCCTTCCTTGGCCATGACTTTGATAGGTATACGGTCGCTGCCAAATACCACCGCATTTGGGCCCGTTGCCACGGGGAGCATAAATGCACAGCTAGCCGTCATTGCAGCGGGCACCATAATAAGCTTGGGATCAATACCCGCGCTGATAGCAGCCGCAGCTAGGATTGGCATGAGTAAAACAGTTGTTGCAGTGTTACTGGTCATTTCTGTTAGGAATGTGACACTGAAACAAATCAAAAGCACCAAACCAAAAAGCGGTAACTGTTCAACGTAGTTCGCGAGAAAGTCACCCAACGCTTCGCTAATTCCAGTGGCAGTAAAGGCAGTGGCGATACAAACGCCACCTCCAAACAACAACAGCAATCCCCACGGTATTTTTACCGCCGTCTCCCAATCCAACAATTTTTCACCTTTTCCATTTCCATTGGGAATCAGAAACATTGTGATCACCGCGAGAAAGGCTACGCTTGCGTCATTGGCTCCTTCCAAGCCTAGCCAGGCGCTCCATCCATTATCGCCAGGGAGCTTACGTGTGGTCCACGCCAGGGCTGTGAGTGCAAATACCGACAACGTTCTGATTTCTTCGGTACGCCAAACACCAGGATCTGGTAGGACTAGAGTTTCCGTGTGCTTAAGATTTCGGGTTAACCAGAGGCCAATTATTGGTACAAATAGAATCACAACGGGAATTGCAAAACTCATCCATTCAGGGAAGGTGAGCTCACTCCCAAAGTTTTCAGCATAAACGGTGTTAAAGATGAGATTGGGTGGCGTGCCGATGGGAGTTCCCATGCCTCCCACACTGCCGGCGTAAGCTATGCCCAATAATAGTGCAATACTCAGTCTCCTATCATTAGACTGTTCCAGCACGGCCAGGGCGATAGGCAACAACATCAGTACCGTAGCCGTATTGGAAATCCACATACTCAAAATGGCTGATGCTGCCATAAACCCAAACACCAACGGCCTGCCGCCACCGCCGAACAAGTTCACCATGTTCAAAGCCAGTCGGCGATGTGTGCCACTTTTCTCCATGGCCTTGGAGAGCATAAAACCGCCCATGAGCAGTAGGATCACGGGGTGACTAACGGACTGACCGACTTGGGCCGAAGTCAGTACTCCCGTCATTGGAAAGACAGCAATAGGAATCAAGGAGGTGACTGGAATGGGGATTGGTTCTAGTACCCACCATGTTGCACACAAAACAGTGACTGCCGCTGCCCATAGTGCGGGTTCGGCAAACCCTTGATTATATAAAAGTGCCGCAACTATGGCGGCAAGGATTGGGCCAAGGGCTAAGGCGATGTTCTTCATCTAGAAAACTGGAGCCATACAAGAAAAGCAGCACCAGCGGCCCAGGCATACCAGGCGAATGCGTAGAACTTTTGTTTCTTCAAAAACCATACAAAGGTGACTAAGGCAGCGAGCCCACTGATTAGCGCGGCGATACCTCCGATCACTATGCTGCCTAATAAGGCCGAGTCAGCCTGCAGCATATCAGGCATTAATAAGATAGCCGCCCCTGCGATGGCTATCACTCCGAGTAAGAAAGAAAACTCAGCCGCGGCCAGCGGTGTAAGCCCCAAAGCCATGGCGGCTGCCACGGTGGTTCCGCTACGGGAAATACCGGGCAAGATTGCAAAGGCTTGTGCACAACCAATCAATAACGCATTAGCCCAAGTGGGTTCAGTGGCGGTTCCTTTTGTGATGGTGTACCTCGTGCTCCAAACAATGAAGCCGGTGATCAGCAGCATCGACCCCGCCACGGCAGGGGCAGAGAATTGCGCCTCGATAAATTCACGAGCCAGCAGAGCTACGGCTATGGCGGGCAGAGTGCCCACCACGAGTTTGCCCACATATCGAAGAGCATCGGTCTGTAATGTAAATGTACCAACGGTGAGTTCGCCGACCCGTTTGCGATAGAACAAGACAATTGCAACCAAGGTGGCGACGTGCACAGCAACTTCAAAAACAATACCCCCATCAGGCTTAAAGCCCATGAGCTCTTGGAAAATAACCAAGTGACCAGAGCTGGAGACGGGTAAGAATTCTGTGAGTCCTTGGACTAATCCAAGGATAATAGATTCAAGCCATTGCATGGGCATGCATAGTACATGTAACTATCACGTCTACCAACCCACGCTACGACCACCATCGATTGCGATGCACTGACCAGTAACGTAAGCGCCGTCTGCAATCAAATACAAGATGCCTTCGGCGATATCTTTCGGGTGTCCCATACGCTTTAGTGCGGTAGCGTTAATCACTTTGTCTTTTAGATTTGCGTCGTAGTCTTGTTCGGGCCACAGAATAGGCCCGGGGGCAATTGCATTGACTCGAATTTCCGGGGCCAGTTCCTGAGCAAGGGATTTGGTTAGCATAAGCAAGCCAGCCTTGGCAGCACAATACACTGAGTGTTTTCTCAGCGGTTGTTTTGCGTGAATGTCAACCATGTTGATAATAATGCCCCTGGTTTGACGCAGGGCTTTGATCGCAGCTTGGCTGAGAAACAAGGGCGCCTTCAAGTTGCTAGCAAACAAATCTTCCCAATCAACGTCCGTTATTTGTCCTAGTGGGGTTGGATAAAAACTACTGGCGTTGTTTATCAATACGTCTAAATTGCCGAAAAAATCTAGTGTTTTGTCAACCAAGATAGGGACTGAGGCGTTATCACTTAGATCAGCTTGGACTACTCTGACAGAATCCGCACGTTGGTCGTTGAGCTCCGTGGCGAGGCCAACCGCATCGGACTTGGAGTTTCTAAAATGCAAAACGATGTTAAAGCCTTCCCTATGCAGGCGGCGGGTCACTTCGGCACCGATGCGCTTCGCGCCACCGGTGATCAATACCGTCTTGTTATTCAGCGGGAGTGTATTATGCTGCATGGGGTCAGACTGCCGATTCAGGTGCAAACTTGACTCTATCACCGGATTCCCCAACGTTACCACTGCCCGATGACGAAGCGCTGGCTCACAGTGAACGGCTTAAGGGACGTCTTAAACAAAAGATTGAACTGGCAGATCAATGGATTGGTTTTGCAGAGTTTATGCGTACCGTTTTGTATGAACCTGGGCTTGGTTACTACAGTGCGGGGGCGTCTAAGTTTGGAGTGTCCGGTGACTTTACAACGGCGCCGGAGACATCCTCTTTGTTCGCCCAATGTTTGGCAACACAAATTCACGACGTCTTACTGAGAGACAATCTCGACATCATACTGGAACTCGGTGCAGGAACTGGTCGACTCGCATCAGACATTCTGTCGACACTGAGTTCTGTGGGGACCTTGCCAAAGGAATATCGGATTCTTGAGGTGAGTGCCGACTTAAGGGGCCGCCAACAGGACTATCTCAGCCGCACCGTGCCACACGCATTCCATCGAATTCGATGGTTGGATCGTCTACCGGAAGAATCGTTTTCTGGTGTGGTGCTTGCCAATGAGGTGGCGGATGCACTTCCCGTGGAGCGGTTCCAGCTAGATGACTATGGGGTCTTGCAGAGTCGAGGCGTGACCTGGAAAGACGGGTTTTGTGACGCACTGAGACCTGCGTCTGGTCCATTGTTGGCCTTGCTGCGTAAAATCCGAGATTCGGCAGGTGGAGATTGGAACCCAGGCTACCAATCGGAAGTGTGTGTTGAGTTGGTCCCCTGGCTGAAAAGCATCTTGAGGACTATGGAAAAAGGACTAATGCTGCTGGTGGACTATGGCTATGTTGAGCGGGAGTACTATCTACCGGAGCGTTCCATGGGAACATTGATGTGCCATTATCGTCACCACGCACACCCAGACCCCTATCACTTGGTGGGGTTACAAGATATTACTGCGTGGGTGAATTTTTCCCAGGTGGCCCAGGCCGCCCAAGAAACAGACTTCGATGTCGCTGGTTTTACCAACCAGGGTCACTTCCTATTAGCCACGGGCAGTGATCAGTTCGAATCCATGCTGTCCCAGGCCGATGATCTAAACCGTGCCCGCCTGATACAAGAGATAAGAACCCTCACTATGCCGGATCAAATGGGAGAGCGATTCAAAGTCATGGCATTGACTCGAGGGTGTGAAACGACATTAAAGGGGTTTGGCTTGCGAGATTTCCGGAGCACTTTGTGAAGCGCATTTTGTGCACACTCACCTGCTTCGGACTGGCCTTAAGCGGTTGGGCACAGGATGAAATAGAGTCCTCTAAGCATCCTTACGCCATACTAGCTGGGATAGATATCGATGATGAAGGTGCCCTGGGGTTTCAGGGTGCGGTGAGCTATGGACTGCTAGAAAGAACTTGGCTTTCAGGTTCCGCTGGTACGACGCAATCTCCTGATGATCAGACAGGTTTGAACATTGTGTCCGCCGCCGTGGATATTGATCATCAGTTTAGATCAGGCTTTGGTGTCAGCGGTGAAGTGGAGTATTGGGGCGACTCGGACGCTTTGTCTCGCAACGGTGTAGCTGCGAAACTGTATTACAACGGTGGTGATTGGCGACTCGGTGTTGAAGTTGGTAGACGAGACTATGACGTCACGATTACGTTGCCGCAGTTGGTTGACACCAGAGAAGTAGGTTTTGACAGCGATTCTTTTGGTGCATTTTACCGCTATTCCAACGATGTTTGGGGGTTTGGCGTCAGTGGCCGCAGTTACGACTATTCGGTGAATACCCGTTTGCTAAACACACCTTTTGCAGTGGAAAGACTTGGGTTGTCAGCGCTCACCTTAGCGGACAGCCTATTGGACCAAGACTTGAATGTATCCATACACAAGAAACTAAAGGGCAGTCGTCTAATCGAGTTGTCTTACAGCGTCAGCGAGTCAGCCGTTGACGGTCGAGACTCGGATATCATTGGCTTGGCTATTGTGACTCCAGTGGGAGATCGGACGGACTTGGAAATCAATTTTGGTTCCGCCCAGACCGATGGTTCGGAAAACTCATTATTCGGCGGTGTGTTGTTGACCTTCTATGGTGGTTAATTCTTGTGGGTCATGATGTTTTTTATGGTGCCAATTCTTCTTTGACGAATGGCATCAGCAATTTGGACACCAGATAAGTTCTGATCCGCAAAATCCTTCCCGGAAATATTGGCAGCTACTTTCAACGCTCGCATCAACCAGTCCGCTTGTGGATAGGGTCGTTTCTCCAACCCTAGTCTGCCTCTTGAGTCAGCCTCGCAGGCAAGTAAGAATTGGGCAAATCTGCGTGGACGTCTAAAGGCGTCCGTTTGATTCAAAAGCCGTAGTATGGTGGTGGCCTTCAATTCAAATGCACGATGCACCAGTCCGTGGTATCGCGCCACCAAGACACCTAGTTCGCGAAAACTCTTTGGTACACCAATCCTGTCGCATAGCTCATTAAGTCGGGTGACGCTCCGTTCTTCATGACCACGATGGTTTGGTAGTATGTCTTTCGGCGTGTCCGCTTTGCCTAGATCGTGGGTCAGAGCAGCAAAGCGCACTTCTTTGTCCGGACTGAGTTTTGCAGCTGCAGCAACGACCATCATTGTGTGTACACCCGTATCAATCTCCGGGTGCCAACGTTCCGGTTGGGGTACACCCCACAATCTTTCGACCTCGGGAAAGATAACTGCCAGGGCGTTACATTCCCTTAAGGTTTCAAAAAAAACTTCCGGATTGTTCGTGGATAACGCTTTGTCTGTTTCAGCCCAAACACGTTCTTTCACCAAGGCGTCCAATTCACCTGACGCGACGATTGCTTTGAGCAACAACAAAGTTTCCTCGGCGATGGAAAACCCAAGTTGGTGAAACCTTGCAGCGAACCGGGCCAGCCTAAGAACTCTTAGTGGGTCCTCAACAAAGGCGTCGGAGACATGCCGCAAAACGCGGTTGTTAATATCTTCTTGGCCGTTGTAAGGATCGATCAACGTCCCATCAGCGGTCTGCGCTATGGCGTTGATAGTAAGATCACGACGAAGCAAGTCCTGTTCTAGGGTTACCGTGGCGTCGGCCTGCACTGCAAATCCACCGTAACCACGCCCCGTCTTTCTCTCGATACGAGCTAAGGCATACTCTTCTTGAGTTTTTGGGTGTAAGAAAACTGGAAAATCCTTACCAACTTGGGTGAATCCCTTCGCAAGCAGATCATCTGGAGTGGCACCCACCACCACCCAGTCCCGCTCCCTGGGGACTTGGCCTAACAATTGGTCGCGTACAGCGCCACCCACCAAGTAGATTTCCATGGCGAGACTTTACGTCCAGACTCTACGTAAGGCAAAGCCTAACTCGCTTTTGATAGTGCGATGACCGACAATGGGGCGACAAAAGTGACAGCAAGACCTTAATGAAAAGACTGTTGGCGCTACTTTGCGTTTTGATGTTTTTACCCGCCTGTGTGGGTTTCTATGGCCAGGCGATTCGTGGGCAATGGGAGCTCATTCGCAAACCCAAACCCATTGAGCAATGGCTAGAGGCTCCCAGTACGGATGCACAACTCAGGCAAAACCTTGAAGTTGCATCCGATGCTAGGCAATTTGCCATCCGTACTTTAGGTTTGCCGGACAACAACAGTTACACCCGTTACGCTGACCTGGAACGACCCTTTGTGGTTTGGAGCGTAGTGGCAACCCCGCCTTACTCCTTGTTACCGGAAAGTTGGTGTTTCCCCGTTGCGGGTTGTGTTAACTACCGGGGCTATTTCGCTGAGCAGAATGCACGCAAGTTTGCAAAGAAACTGGAGGCCAAAGGACTAGATGTTTCTGTTGGTGGCGTCCCAGCCTATTCCACGTTGGGTCGGCTTAAAGATCCAATTCTTAATACGATGTTTCGATATGGTACAACGGGCGCCATATCGACGATATTTCATGAACTGGCCCATCAGAAACTTTACGTCAAAGGCGACACACCGTTTAACGAGGCGTTCGCAACGGCTGTGGAGGAAGAGGGCATGCGTCTGTGGTTTGCTCGTCCGGGCCAGGACACAGAGAATCATCGCCGCTACCTTGAAAACAGGAAGAGACGCTTGGGCTTCATCCGTATCGTCATTGATAGTCAAAGTCGACTTCGAGCCTTGTATGCCCAAGATTTTGATGACGAAACCAAAGAAGTGATGAAACAGAAAGAGTTCGCTCGCCTAAAGCAGCAATACGCGAAACTCAATGAGCAGTGGCAGGGTCGTGCCGGTTACGACAACTGGTTCAATAGACCATTGAACAACGCGCACATCGCTTCAGTCGCAAACTACGAGGGGTTGCTTCCCGCCTTTCGGACTATTCTTCGACAAGAAAGTAACGATTTGGATCGTTTCTACCAACGCTGCCAGGAATTGGCGAAAATGGAAAAATCGGAAAGGTCTGAAGCCATGAGAGCACTCATGGCTCTATCAGAGTCTGACCCACTAACGTCCGGCAGTACGCCGATAAACTGACAGTCGTCCTTTGCGGTCACTGCTTGTCAGCATCCGTGGGACAATCGACTCCATGGGTGTTGCTGCAATACCCAGTTTTTCCAAACCGTTGGTGCCACAAATGCTATGGGTTTGCATAGACAAAAAGTTGTCTACGGACATGGGCTTACCGGGAACCCATTCAAGCAGCCAGGCAACGAGTTTGGATAACCCTTGACCGAGGCCCAGTATCTTTGTGTCCTTACCCAGATGATTGCGAATGTAAAGCACGATTTCTTTTAGAGACAGTACCTTAGGTCCACACAGTTCGTAAACTTGCCCCATGGTGCTGCGATCATTGAGACTGGTTTCGATGGCCGACACCACATCACCCACGTAGATCGGTGCAAATCGAGTATTGGGTGTAGGCAACAAAAACCAGGGTGAGGGCAGACTCAGCAGATCGGCGAAGCGATTGATGAAAGAGTCATCTGGCCCAAAGATTAATGAGGGTTGGAAAATGGTAACCCCTATTCGGTCTTGTTCCCGCAGAATGTCTTCCGCTTGCCCCTTTGTTTTTAGGTATTCACTGGGGCCGTTTTTCGAGTCAGCTTTTAATGCACTGACGTGTAATATGTGTTTGACACTCGCATCTTCTGCCGCTTCAACGACTTTTCTGGTGAGCTCGACGTGGGCTTGTGAAAACTTTTCTTTGCGCGACTGATTCAGTAGGCCAATCAGGTTTATGACCGCATCGCATCCAGAGAAATTCGCCTTCAGCGCGTCGGTGTCGTGGACGTCGGTGGTGACGACTCGAACCGTGGGTAGAACTAAAAGATGCCGATTACGCTCCCGGTTCCTAGTTAATGCCGTGACATGATGCCCAGCCTTTACTAACCGTGACGTGAGGTGTGTACCGACAAAACCGGAAGCTCCAAGAATACAGACGTGTTTTTTTTGCATTTTTTCCCAAGTACGCACAAAAAAGTTTGTTGTAATGGGTTGAGATTATATCTCAAAAAGCAGCAATGCTATTGGATCCTTTGTTGGCGCTGGCGGCCGGCTGGATGGTGTCCATGGTGCTTGCCAGTCTCGTCTGTGTGCCGTTTAATCGCCAGTGGAAGATAATTTGAGCAGCCATAACCCGTTGCACGTAATGACGGGTTTCCTTGAACGGGATGGTGTCCACCCAGACGTCGGCCTCTGTCGCCTCTCCGGGTAACCATCGTTGGACTCGATGGGGTCCGGCATTGTACGCGGCGGAAGCCAGCACGGTGTTGCCGCCAAAGCGATTGCTCATTTCGCTGAGGTAGGTGGTTCCCAGCGACACATTTGTGCTGGGGTTGAGCAGACTGCGCCAGCTGCGGTAGGGAATCTTGTGTCTGCGTGCGACACTCTTGCCTGTAGCCGGCATAACTTGCATCAGACCCATAGCGCCTGCTCGAGAAACCACATCGGACATAAACAGGCTTTCCGATCGGGCGATGCCGTACGCCCAGGTCGCATCGATATTTTTGTTGGCGGCCTTCTTAACGATCAAGTCTCGGTGAGCTAAGGGATAGCGAATCGTTAGGTCGTCAATCAATCCATGGGCGGAGGCTTGTGCAATCGCTCGGGAGTGCCAACCCCATCGGTGGGCCAGCACTGCAGCCTGTTCTTTTTCTGTTGTATCTAAAGATGCGACGGCCTCGTTCCAGGCTGAACGTCCAAGGGAATAGAATCCGATGGCGAATAGTTCCCTGGCTCGCTGGATAAGAACCTTTTTCTCTAGGGCAATTAATGCAGATTCGTCGACTTTAGCTGGTCGGTGATTCAAGTTGTAAGGACGACCGATTCTGTCAGCAGCTAAGAATCCGTAGTAGCTTCGCTCCGAAGCAAGGCTGCTATAAAGTAGCTCTGCCGTGGATGAGTCCCCTAACTCATGGGATGCGCGAGCTTTCCAGTATCGATAACCCTCAAGGTTTTGTTCTTGTACGGGCATAGCGTCAATGGCAGCCAATACTGCTACCCAGTTTCGTTGCCCTAGGCTTAAGCGAACCCGCCACTGACCGGTTTCTTCATTTTGCGCTTGTGCATCCAGGTTTGAGAAAAGAGCCAACGCGCTGGGGTGATTTTTCAGTGCCGCCCGTTTGGCGATATAGCGACTGGTGTTGTGTTTTGTTTCGTCCAAAAAGCTATAGCTTTGAACGTATCGATCCCAAAGTTTTTGCGCATAGAACGGATCTTTTCGCGCTAAGCGCTCGATCCCGTAAGACAACAAGGCTCGACCTTGTGGGGAGTCAGGGATCTGTCTTGTAATCAGTTCTTGTCCTGGAGCTCCACGCATTTTTTCCCACGCGGACACTATGCCTGAGTCTTGTGCCGGTAAAGACTTGGACAAATAACGCGCTAGTTTTAACTCCCGTGCTTGTAGTGCAAGCAACATCCGGGCTCGCAAACGGGTCTCTGTCAGTTCCCCTGAAAACGCAAGGTACTCAAACGCCGGATCACAGGCCTTGTCTTGACTCTTTCCCACCATCCAAAGGGGAAGCGCGTCTTCGATCAGATCCTGTGTCTGTCCCATGCGCAATCGTGCAGTCAGTTCATGGCAAAGGTACTTGGCAGCGGTTTGCTCGCCTTTGGCTTCGAGATACGTTTGCCAGTGTCCCCCACTGGCTAATCGTCTCAACCAGGTTCTTCTCAGACGCTGAACCACACCCAGATGCTCGTACTCATCTAAAAACGCAGCAATGTTTGGATGGGTTTCCTTGGAGAGTCTTGCTTTGTAGGCAGCCGCCAACAGATCCGCATAGAGCACATAATCTTCAAATTGGCGTATAGAACTAGAAGAGGGTGACAACTGACCCCGCTCAGCTTGTACGTAAACGGCCCTAAATTTGTTGCGCAAACGGTCGTCAGCCGAGGCGCTGAAGGCGGGCACGTGAGATCCTAGAGCTAGAATCAGGATCTTTATTATTATTAGAAACTTATACCTGATCATTAACAAACAGCATAAAGCTTTATTGGGGGGGTTTCAAGGAACTGGTTCGCGGTCAGGTGCGGGTATTCCCGGCGTTAGGTGATTGGACACTGATCGAACCGCGTCTTTTCGCCGCTATGCAAGTCCAACGTCAGTAGACGACAACCCTCAGTGTCCATGGCAGGTACCGCGACGGAATAGCCGTCCTCGGAGAGTATCGGCTGGCCTAACTGTATGAGATTAGTGGTTTTTATGATGCGCCTGCAGCCACCGGCTAAGTCCACGAACACCTGATTGTTGGCTAAGTAGGCATTCAACCCCCGGGGCAATTCCGATGTTTGCTGATGCACTGCCCCGTAGAGCGCAACCAATGACAGAGTTAATGCCGCTGCGTAAACCCCCCACCGAAAGATGTTTGACGATTTATGTAGCCAGCGATAGCCATAACGGGGGATGGTCTCGATGAGACGCGGGTCTTTTGGGTTGTCGCCTAAGACACTTCGAATGGTCCAAATGGCATGGTTTAGGCCTTTTTCTCCCGTCCAATGATTTCCTTGCCAAACCTTGAGAATCAACTCTTGTCGGCTCACGGCCTTGGGTGCTCGCTGAACAAGGTGTTGCAGCACCAGAAAAGTCTTCCGTTGCAAAACGGATCGTTGCTTTTTCCATATGACCGTATTGCTGTTGTGCAGTAAGCGTAGCCTCATTGGCTTTTTGTGAGTTAGCTCTTTAGTTTTGGACAAAAAGACAACAAAAGAGTTGCTTGATACTCAGCCGCAGTAGGAGGGTGTGGGTTTTTGGAGTCGCTCTAATGAATCGTCTTACTCTATTGCTTGTGTTTGTTGCGTGGGGCAACAGTGCTTTCACACTTTCTCCAGGTGATGGCGAAATTGATGGTCGCAAGCTAGCACCTTACAAGTTGACCTGGAAGCAGTGCACAAAACAAGAAAACGCTTGGGTCCCCATGAGTGATCTTACGGAGGAGCTGGTGGCGGTGGGTACTAGCATTCTGCGTCATCGTCAAACTAGCCTAAGTCCTGAAGGCGCCCAGATAGCAGCGACAACTTTTTTTGACCGGCATTCCCTGACTCCTGTTCGAATGGAAACCCTAGTTCGGGGTGCGAATGGGGAGATCTTGCTGACCAGTGAACGGGAAATCTCTGAATCAGGCTATACAGGGCTGACTCAAAGAGGCGACCAACAAAAGACGGTCTCGGGAAGAATCACCTCAAACATGTTTCATGGCGGGGCTCTAGGTTTGCCGTTGGCGACTATTGTGAAGCTCAGTGGTTCAGTGGAGTTGCAGGCTTCCATGATGCAATTCGACGGCACTTATGACGTCACCGTGACTTGGCAAGGACAACATACACTGAAATATGACGGACAATCTATAGAGGCGTACTTAGCCGATGTGCGTTGGCATCACCTAGAGTCCGGAGACATCTATCCACCAGGACCCCAAGCCAGTGGTGGGCGGTTTTGGCTGGTGC
>JBCCFQ010000032.1:0-13208 GCA_039029655.1 Pseudomonadota bacterium
CGATGGTCGACTGGTATCACCTGACCGCAACTCTGAGGTCGCGGATACTTCTAACACTGATTTGTCTGGACAGCTATATTAGTTGGCTGATCACCCAGAAGCCAGTACTATTGCACCTAGACTGGTTAATTAACTACCAACTGGACAAAAGGGCAAAAAAAATGCTAATTGGTGTCCCAAAAGAAATCAAAAATCAAGAGCATCGAGTTGGACTCACACCCAATTCCGTCAAAGAGTTCGTCCGAGACGGGCATCAAGTGGTGGTAGAAGCGGGATGTGGCAGCGGCATCGGCTTTGGTGACGATGACTACAAGTCCGCGGGTGCCACCACCAGCACCCAAGCCGCGGAGATCTTTGCCAACGCCGACATGATCGTTAAGGTGAAAGAACCCCAACCCCAAGAATGCGAAATGCTGCGACCCGGGCAGATGCTGTACACCTATCTTCATTTGGCACCTGATCCACAACAGACGGAATTGCTGGTGAAATCTGGCGCCACCTGTATCGCTTATGAAACCGTCACCGACGACGAAGGGGGATTACCGCTTCTAGCACCCATGAGCGAAGTGGCTGGACGTATGTCTATTCAAGCAGGCGCCCATCATCTGGAAAAAACCCAAGGTGGTCGAGGCATGTTGCTTGGTGGCGTACCGGGTGTTGGACCGGCTAGAGTCACGGTGATCGGCGGTGGTGTTGTCGGTAACAATGCCGCCTATATGGCCGTGGGTCTGGGAGCGGATGTCTCCATATTGGACAAATCACTACCCAGGTTGCGGCAGTTGGACGCAGAGTACCGTGGCCGAGCGAAATGCATCTACTCCACCCGCGCCAAGCTTGAAGAGTGCGTAACAGATTCAGACTTGGTGATCGGTGCTGTCCTGATACCCGGCGCTTCCGCTCCCAAATTGGTCACGCGAGAAATGATTTCCGCCATGCGGTCCGGTAGTGTTGTGGTGGATGTAGCCATCGATCAAGGCGGATGCTTTGAAACCAGCCAGGCAACCACCCACGAGGATCCCACCTACGTTATTGATGATGTGGTGCATTACTGTGTGGCCAATATGCCAGGAGGCGTCGCTCGAACCTCGACCCTAGCGCTGAACAATGCCACATTGCCTTTTGGGCTGGCCTTGGCCAACAGAGGAGCCAAAGCCGCGTTAATGAGTGATGCCCATCTAATGAATGGATTAAACGTGCATAATCATCAGGTCACCTACGAGGCAGTCGCTAGGGATTTGGGCTATGACTATGTACCAGGTGCCGACGCGCTTTCCGGCTAGGCTTTGCACTTTTTTAGAACCTTGGTGGCCTTTGCAACAAAAAATGTAAGGATTTCCCACTATACTTATTGTGAACACCGCTTTTTATTAGGAGTACAACATGGAACGCGTTGCCATCGTAACCGGAGGAACCCGGGGCATCGGAGAAGCAATCTGCACCCGACTTAAAGAATCAGGAAAAACCGTTATTGCAACCTATGCCGGTAACGACGCTGCGGCCAATGACTTTCAGAGTACCTACAACATTGAAACCAAGAAGTTTGATGTGGGCAGCTTTGAACAGTCTCAAAAAGCGCTGAGCGAGATATACGAAGCCCACGGTCGAATCGACATTCTGGTCAACAACGCCGGAATAACGAGAGACCGAACCCTGCACAAAATGACACCCCAACAATGGGACGATGTGATTCGGACCAATCTTTCGTCCTGTTTCAACCTGTGTCGATCCGCTATCGAAAACATGCGTAAGAATAAGTTTGGACGCATCGTGAATATTGGCTCCATTAATGGCCAAGCCGGTCAATACGGACAAGTAAACTATGCGGCCGCGAAATCCGGCATCCACGGTTTCACAAAAGCCCTAGCTCAAGAAACCGCTGCTTTGGGAATTACAGTCAACGCTGTGGCACCCGGTTATGTGGATACCGATATGGTAAGAGCCGTGCCCCCGGAAGTGTTGGAAAAAATTATTGCCAGAATTCCTGTCGGCCGACTGGGTCGTGCTTCTGACATCGCTCGGGTGGTTGATTTCTTAGTCGCTGATGATGCGGACTTCATCACTGGATCAACCATGTCTGTTAATGGCGGCCAACACATGTATTAAGGCGAAAATCGCACCACCGGTATTTGGTGGTCATTCAAGCCATGTAGTGCTAGCATTTGCGCTGGAATACCAGCGGGTTTCGCAACACTTAGCGTACAGGGGTTTATGGCCGCCAATACTCGGTTCGCGAGTCCTCAACAAAACGGAACGGTAGGTAGCCGCGCCGACCTGGAATTATTCGGCAACGAATTAAGCGTTGCTGAACACCACAATCTTATTCATCTCGATAACGCTCTACATCAGCGCTGGTCATTGGGCGAAAACATGCTGTTGGGTTGGGCACCCCACTCGGACGGAATTGCCTTACTCATTGCACCACACTGGTTCTTGGCAGACTTAATTCACCACCCGCCGGGGGAAACCTCAGACCCCATTGATGAGTTTTGTCGTCAGTTGGTGGTTGGTAGAAAGGAATTTTCGTTGCGCAAACTCAAGCAGGTGGCAAGCATACTTGAGTCGGCGGTTAGCTATATCGAACTACCCGCTCCTTTGAGTGGCCGAGAACAGGAACGTCATGCCATTGAGCGTATCGTGAGACGATATGGCATTAATTACTCAGAAAACCGCGCTGCCGTGCTGTTCGACGTCGTGAATTTCAGTCTGTTGACACCGTTTCAACAGATGACTCAGCTCAACAGTCTGAGTTACTCCATTAATTCCGCCCATAGCCGCATGCTTGACCGGGAAATAGACATCAACTTCGCGCGCTCCACCACCGGAGACGGATTCTATATTTGGAACCGTGATGAGGGCGAAAACGCCAATGCAAACCTTTACCACCTAATGAACTTAGTGTTGGCGGATAACGCCATCGCGCAGCGAAAGGGCAAGCGCCACGTAGCACCCTCCCTACGCGCCTGCTTCCACGTTGGCAGTAGTTACGAGTTTCACCAATCCGAGGGGTTAAGCCCGACGCTCTACAGTTACTTGGTTGGAGATGTCACCATTGAGCTGGCACGTTTAATAGAGAAGGCGTTGCCAGGCCAGATTCTGGTAGGAGACTTTCGAAGCACCGCCATTCACGAGACCACATCCGCGCCTGCCGTGTCCAGCAACAGCAGCACCGTTAGATTTGTTAGTTCCGCACAAGAAGACCTCTACAAACTCAAAGGCCTGGAGTTATCTGGCGAGCCCATTGACTCCATCAAGTGCTATCTAACCGGTAGCCCAATTGCCAATGGCGAATTTACGGTGCGACGCTTGAGCATCAAGGATAAACACGGCCTTTCACATCACGCATTCAACGCGAAAATGAATATCTATAGAGGTGAAGCGGAACCCATTTATCTGGGTATTGAGGATAGGAAGCTGGCCGAAGCTGAGGCTTAAGCAGTTTGCTCTTGGGCAGCTTTTAGGGATTCAATGATGATGATGTTGCCGTCATCACACAACTGCTCTAAGTCGTTGTGCAAAGCTTCCACCAAGCGATCAGCGCTACCGTCAAAGTCAACGCCAGAAATTCCAGTCCACGCGTTGCGTTGTTCCTTGGATTCATACATGGCGAGATCCGCAATCTTAAGGACTTGCTCCCACGTTAAGAGATCTTTCCGGTCTTCCAAGAACGGATAGGCAGCGAAACCGATGGAAGTTGTGGTGCGAGCCACTTGACCGCTGCCAAGACTGAAAACCGTCGCTGCAATATTGGATCGAATACGCTCCACTAGCTCGCAAGCTTCTTCGTCGCTGGCTTGTCGTGCCACCACCAAAAACTCGTCGCCACCCCAACGAATCACAACATCCGTTGATCGCACGGAGTTTAACAATACATCTTTAACTTGCAGCAACATCTGGTCACCCGCAACATGACCATGGGTGTCATTCACTGGCTTGAAATGATCCAAATCAACCATGATAAAGACATAGTCTGCACCGTAAGAATAAGGCACTCTTCGATCCAACTCCGGCACCACCGGTACACTGCTGATCTCTTCTGAAACTTGCTCAAAAAAGTAGCGGCGGTTCCTCAAGCCTGTCAATGCATCCGTGTGGCTTGCCTCATGCAGTTGGGCGTTGACGATTTCTAGATCTGCATTCCTATCCGCCAGCTCCGAAGTACGGGCCTTAACTTCCGCTTCAAGACGCCGACTGTACTCGGCTTCCCTGGCTAGTTTTCTTTGCTGGGCCGACCATATGGACCAAATCAAACCAAACAAGGCGACAACGTACATGGTGTAGGCCCACCAAGTTAGCCAGGGGGCTTGCTCCACGTGCACATCGATGGACAGATCTTTTTCGCTCCAAACACCATCGCTATTGGCTGCACGTACTTTGAAAACGTATTCGCCACCAGACAAGTTGGTATAGGTAACTCGATGACGATTGCCTGAGTCTACCCACTCGGGATCGAACCCTTCGAGCTTGTATTGATACACGTTGGTTCCCGAAGCGGTGTAATCTAGTGCTGCAAACTCAAAAGTCACAACGTCGTCCGTATGCTCGAAATCCACCGAAGAAATTTTCTCGTGGGGCATACCGAAATCTACCGGCTGATTAAGCTTTTGTAGGGAAACCAAAGCAACTTCCGGCGCCTTGGTGTTTTCGGTAATTTGCTCTGGATAAAATGCGTTGTACCCGTCGGAACCACCAAAAAATAAGCGACCGTCCAAACCGGAATAATGGGCGCCAACGTTGAACTCCTCACCCTGTAGACCATGCCCAGTATGAAACACTCGGATCGCGCCGGTATCCACACCGTATCGCGCCAAACCGCCGTTGGTGCTGAGCCAAAGGTTTCCTAAATTGTCCGATCGAATTCCGTAAATTGCAGAGTGGCTTAACCCTTCCCGTTCGGAAACATGTTTAAAGTGAACGCCTGTGGGATCAGCGTCACTTCCCTGTAATAAGCGATCCAAGCCAGCACGCGTACCCACCCACAACGTACCTTTGGGGTCAACGTGTAAGGAGTACACGGTATTCGCACTGAGGCTGGCAATGTCTTGGGGGTCAAAAGCAAAACGGGCCCAACTGTCGGTGGTCGCGTCGTAGCGGTTAAGACCACCACCATCTGTACCGACCCAAATTACACCCTGCTTGTCCTCAGCAATGGCAGTAGCACGGGGACTCGACAGGGACGTAGGATCTTTCTCATCGTGGCGAAAGCTAACAAAGTCCTGGCCATTTCCATCGACACGGCTAACACCGCCGCCAAAGGTTCCGACCCATACTCTGTCTTTACTGTCTTGGAACAAGGACATGACACCGTCAGCAGCGAGGCTACTGGCGTCATTTGCGTCATGACGAAAAACCGTAGAATCGCCGGAACGGACATCAATGCGATTTAGTCCACCGGTCATGGTACCCACGTAGAGAACATCATCGTTGGTCACAAGCAGAGTCATGACGCGATCGTCGCTTAATGGATGACTCTCGTTATCTTTGCGATATTCTCGGATCACATTGCCAGCAGCGTCCATGACCATAAGTCCGGCACCGAAGGTCCCTACATAGGTTTGACCTAAGGAATCCTGGGCAAAAGAGGTTACATGGTTTCGCCGAAAGTCACCGCTGCCTTCAACCACTGGACGACTGTGGCCAAAACTCCAACTTCTCGGATTCCACTTACTGATTCCACTTAACTTAGTGCCAACCCAAATCAGACCACCACGATCTTGAAACATAGAAATGATGTAGTTACCACTTAGACTGGTGGGATCCTCAGGTTTGTGGCGATAGTGGTAAAACCTTCCCTCAACTCGATCCATCAAATTGAGACCATCTGCGGTACCAACCCATAGTCGCTTTGATTGGTCTTCAAAGATAACTTCCACCCGATCGTTACTCAGGCTACCGGCTACCGATTGATCCTTTTGATAACGAACAAAGCCTTTAGTGGATGCATCGAATTGATTAAGCCCGCCTAAACGAGTCCCTACCCACAGTACACCCTCGGAATCAGTCAGTAGTGATCGAACTCGATTGTCACTGAGACTAGTGGCATCGTCGGTGGTGACATAGGTGGTAAACTGATCTGTCTTAAGGTCAAGGTGGTTTAGTCCATAATTGGTCCCGACCCAAACCCCTGTCTCGCTCAGAGAGATGGCATAGATTTCGTCGTTACTGATGCTGTTGGGATCCTCCTTGTTCGCCCGGTAGTGGGTAAACGTGCCCGTTGCAATTTCATAACGGTCGAGTCCATGGCGTAGCGTGCCAATCCAAACATACCCTCGTGGATCCCAAACCAAAGTCCGAACATTGTTGTCGGCGATGCTGTTCTCGTTCGTTGGATTGTGGCGCAACACTTGGAACTCGCCGGTGTCTGCTTGCCATAGCGCAATGCCGCCACCGTCGGTCGCAGCCCAAACATTGCCCAGATCATCAAGGGAAAGGGCTAACACGAAGTTGTTGGGTAAGGACTGGTTATCCGACCGGTCACTGCGATAATGCTGGAAATCGTATCCGTTGAATCGGTCTAAGCCATTTTCCGTCGCAAACCACATAAATCCGTGATTGTCCTGAACCATGGCCATAACCGCATTCTGCGCTAGACCATCATCTCGAGTAATGTGATCAAAACGCATGGGTTGAGCATCGGCTGCATGAACCTGGGGAATCAAGAGCGAGGCTAACAAAACGACACTGGCCGAGAGCCCAGAGAGCACTCGGCGCGTCTTGCTGCCAATCGTTGCCACAATTCCCTTTAACATATTCTAATTATTCAAGTTTTCACCGCTTGGTAACGTGACCGATATCGCAAATTCTGGATTTTTTCGCTCAATAAACAAGGTATTAGGTGCTTGTTTGATCAATTGCAACACTTCATCCGGATCCAAAGGCTCAGCCATGAGAAAACCTTGAGCCTCATCACACATCCAATCGCAAACCGTACTGAGTTGAGCTTGGTCTTCCACCCCCTCTGCAATAATCTGAGCATTCAATTCCTTCGCCATCACGGCCATTCCTGAGGCAATGGCGTTTGCCCGAGGTGTCGCAGAAGGTCCACTCACGTAGGAACGATCAATTTTGATCACGTCAACCGGCAGGTCTCGCAAGTAGCTAATGGCTGCGTTACCCGTACCAAAGTCATCAATGCTGATTCGAACACCCGTACTCTTTAAGGCGTGAACCGCCTGAACAATGTCTACGTGCTTATTAACTACTCCACGCTCGCTGAGCTCCAACTCCAACAAGCTTGCATCCAAACCATAGGTATCCAGGGCGGTTCGCACGATTTGTGCGAGATCACCGGCAATGAGTTGGCATAAAGAAACATTAACCGCCATTCTCACAGGCGTCGCACCCCCGTCAATCCACTCCCTTAGCTGGGCACACGCACGGTTTAACACCATTGTTCCAATACGGACCATCAAACCGGTCTGCTCCGCCAGAGGAACAAATTGCGACGGTGGAATCAGGCCTTGCTCCGGATGATGCCAACGCAACAGCGCCTCCGTGGCAACAACGCGACGGCTTTGCATATCAAAAATCGGTTGATACACCAAAGACAGTTGCTCTTTCTCAACGGCGTCACGAAGCATTTGATCCAGCTCTAGAACACCACTCTTGGCGCTTCTAATCTCGCTGGAACTTCGAAATGCAACACCCACCTCTCTTGCTTCAAGCATGGCGGCCTCAGCACACTGCAAGAGTCCCGCAGCTTCAGAGTGATCACCGGGATAAATGGCCGCACCGGAACTAAAGGACAAATACACCAACTGACCGGCAACTTCATAGGGCTTGTTCATACGTTCAGCAATGGCAGTTTGCAGCATGGTTAACTTACTGCGGTCATTCAGCGAAAGCATCAATGCGAATCGCACACCACTGATTCTTGCGGCTGCGCCTAACACTGTGCCTTCACTGCCCCAACCCACTACGGCTTTGTCTTGCAAACAGTCTCGCAGTCGCTGTGCCACCTGTGACAACAACGAATTACCGTGATGGTGTCCTATCTCTTTGTTAACCACTCTAAATCGGTCAATACCCATGACCATGACAACCAATTGATCGGCGCCATCTTTGTCTCCTGAAAAAGTCAGAGCACGACCCAAAATACCTAAAAATCCCTCTCGGTCTGGTAAATCCGTCAACGTGTCGATTCGACGTGCGGACAGACTTCGTTGGTCTTGTTCCTTGACCTTGGACTTTGACAACTCGTCGTTGACTCTCTGAAGCTTTTTGCGTATCTCGCGCTCCCGTACAATTCTCGAGGCTCGCTCAGCCACGATTTGCCATTCAAAGGGACGGCGCACAATGTCGGTAGCACCTGAAGACAGTGCTTGTTGTATATCTTTCGAAGTACCGCAAAGTACCAGCACAGGTACTCCGCTCAAAGACAAGGCCGAGGCAAGACTTGGATGTAAAGCAGAATCAATAATCACCACTTCGCAACTACCAGTCTTTAAAATATCCAGCAGATCTTGCACCTCATGAACCAATCTAGCCGTAAGATGCATATGCTCTAACCACCGAGGCGCCCATTGAAGTGAGGCTTTGTCTCGGGTAAACACCGCCACCGAGGCCTTGTGGTTTGAAGAGCGAAGTCCTTTTGATTCCGGTCTAACGTTTGAAACAGCCAGTGAAGTTCCCATGCAACCCCTAAATAAACGTTTTGTTGATGAGACGCATTTCACCAGATGGGGATAAAATTGGCTGTCCAAAAGGCCAGTTTTAGCCGGGCCTGCCTCGTGACACCAGTCACATAAGCAGAGTGTAAAATTGATGGATTTAGGCCGCGTTGTGACTCAATATGTCGGCGGCATTAAATGCCTTGGGATCGTAATCATCAAGAAATTCAAACACTTGATCCGACTTCAATGGCTCCGACAGCAACAACCCTTGGATTGACTTACAGCCCTTGGCTTTCAAGAAGTCCAGTTGCCCACTGGTTTCCACACCAACGCCGATGACATTTAACCCAAGCTCCCGAGACATGGCTATTAGCGCCGAACACACAGACTGACTTTGCGAAGCATCGGCCACACCCTGCATTAACTCGCCACCGATCTTTATGGCATCAATAGGGAATCGAATTAAGCGGCTGGGGGATGAAAATCCGGCGCCGAAATCATCCACCACTAGGCTGACTCCCAACTCTTTTAGCTTTTGCGTGATGTTATAGGCGCGCTCGTTTTTCATGAGCATGGACTCGGCAATCTCCAATTCCAATATTCCTGGACCAGGTAGTGTGGTGAGGGCTTGCCGTACCACGTCGAGCAAGCCGCTGTGGGCGAACTCACTTTGCGAGAGATTCACTGAGACTGGCAATTGGTGTCCTTGAATCGCCCACTCACTGGCATCGGCACAGGCGGTGTTTATCACCCAATTACCAATGTTAGGCATGGACCCACTGGCTTCGGCCAAGGTCAGAAACTGATCCGGCGTTAACTCACCACGAATGGGATGTTGCCAGCGAAGTAGTGCTTCCATGCCATCAATCTGCCCCGTTTCTATGTTTACCCGGGGTTGGTACCGTAGTCTTAGCTGTTCCCGTTCTACCGCCCACTGTAACTCGCTGCGGTCATCGAAGCGCTTGAGCGCTCTAAAGCGCATGGTTGGGGAATAGAATTCACTAACACTGTCGCCATGCATACGTGCCTCATTTAAGGCCATGCGAGCGTTTTCCACTAGAGTATCAGGTTCTTTCCCGTCCCCTGGATAAAGGGCTATACCGATACTCGGAGTGACTTGTATTGAATGCCCTTGGTATTCGAAGGGATCCCCAAAAGCCGTTCGCACGCGATCCGATACATGATTAATGTGATCGCGAGTCTCCACGTCGGCAATCACCAACATGAATTCGTCACTACCTAGGCGGGTGAATGAGTCCGATCCCCGTAACTGTTCTTTGATGCGTTTTGTGGCTTCCCGCAAAACCGCATCACCCACGTCACGCCCCAAGGACTTGTTGAGCTTACTGAAACCATCTATGTCCACACAAACCGTGGCCAAGCCTCGGCCACGAAGAGACGCATCACTCAGCATATACTCCAGTTGCGCCAAGAACACTTCGCGCTTAGCCAAACCGGTTAAGGTATCCACAGCCAGCCGATCAGCGGCGATGTCTGGGATTTTGGATCTTGAAGGTTCAGCAATGGGCCGAAGAATTGTTAAGACACGATTAAACCCACGGACAAGCAAGCGTACTTCATAAAACTGGGACTGCTCACCCTTGGTGAGTCTGATATCGAACTTGCAATCGGTTCTATCGGTAAGAGCTCGTCTAACTTTTCTTAGCGTGAGCTTGGCGATATCCAATGGCCAGATCTCGGCAACTTTCTTTCCAACCAAGTCTTCAGGAATCAACAACGGGTCATCTTTGCCACCACCATAATAGCGAGTGATTTTTGCCCGGCTGTCTAGTTCCAGGAAAATGTCGGGCAAACTCTCGATCACACTTGAATCAAGCATGGAAAAGGCCTCTACACAATGACTTGCGTGAAAGGCACTAGTCTAACCACATGAGTTTGTTCTCGATGGGACAAGGTTCACAGACTTCCCAGTTGTTAACGTAATCTGACTTGATATACCCACCGTTTAACCTCCGCATTATTTGAACCACGTCACAAAACAGAACCCCACCATCAAATCGCCTTTGACGAGAGGGAGACGGGCTTTCTGGTTAAATGTTGCACGTTGGAGATGTGAATCAAACGCTGAGGACACCGTTGATGAAGAAAGCCGTCAAACTTGCAATACCCGCACTGGCCCTTGGGCTGGCGTTTGGCGTGCATGTGCAAAATTCGTCAATCAGCGATTCCATCGCGGTCCATTCAGATGCTGATCACTCCGCTACTCCTGTAGTTGAGGCAGCAAGTCTCGTGAATATCGCTGACTCGCTGAACAAAACCGCACACGTCACAGATGCAGCGACAGCACCAGCGATGACGGAGTATCACGTGGGTGGCGCATTTGCTGGATCTTCCACGACTCAAACCCTCGACACACAGGAAAACACAAAACAGGCCGAGGTAACTCAACCGGCTCCTATGAGCCCAGCGTTGGAAAATCTCCTACGCTCCGGGACTACTCAAGATGTAGAAATCTTGGTGGTTGAAAAAGGCGATTCCTCCGTGGATCTTGAGACTGTGATCAACTTGGGCGGTACTGTGTATCGTCGCTTTGAAAACTTGAACATCTTGGCTGTAAGAATTCCCGCTCACGCGGTTGACGCCTTGGCCCTGGATGGTCGTATCGGATATTTAACCCTGGATGATGAAATCCAGTCGGCTTCCAGTTCTGCGAGAAAAACCGCACGACTACCGACCATAAGCTCAGGCAAACACGTCAACCCAAGTCACAGCGTCAACGTCGCCGTATTGGACTCGGGCGTTTCCCACCACGCAGACATTAATCTCCGGGAAAACATCCATATTATTCCACCGGCAACGGTGCGCAACGCGTCTGGGAACGATGATGCTTCGCTAGCGCTGTTGTACACCTTTGATGAGAATGGCGGCAAGACCATTTTCGATAGAGTTGATGGCCCAACATCCGAAGCAATGAATTTGACTATGGCGAATTCTGGCCGGGTAACTCATGGGGACCGTGGCATTGAGCTAAGCCAAGCGACTCGACTGTATAACACCAAAAACAACAACCGCGTTTACAACCAATGCACAGCAAGCAACGAAATTTCCGTTGAAGTCTGGGTCACCCCTTCGTCGCAATATCAGTGGGGACCCGCTCGAATCGTGACCCAGTCGCTCAACTCTGGAAACCGAAACTTCACACTTGGCCAAAATGGCAGTGACTATGAGTTTCGTCTACGTACCACCACCAATGGAAACAATGGCACCACGGTTCGCTTAAAGAGCGCTCCTCTATCAGTCAAAACACAACTGCAACACGTAGTCGCGACCCGTTCATCCAATGGAACCGCTAAGATGTACATCGACGGTCAATTGGTGAAAACGGAGTACATTGGTGGCAACTTCAGCAATTGGAGCAGCAGCTACAACTTTGCTCTGGGTAACGAGTTCAGCACATCCAGCACGGATACCGCTCGGGGTTGGACTGGCAAGTATCATCAACTGGCGGTTTATTGCCGTGCGTTGTCTCAAAATGATGTCACCAACAACTATCAAGCCGGCAAAGACGCCCATAGCACCGACCATGATCCCTATGGTCATGGCACCCACGTTGCCGGAATCGTAGGCGGAGTCAGTGAAGAGTTTCAGGGCTTTGCACCGGGCGTTGGTATCTACGACGTTCGCGCCCTAGACAAAGATGGGAAAGGCAATACATCAGATGTTATCGCGGGACTTGACTGGGTAATTGCCAATAAAAACGTCAAAGACATCAAAGTCGTCAATATGTCTTTAGGTAAAGGGATTAGCGAAAGCAACGCACACGATCCGCTGGTACTTGCTGTTGAAGCGGTGTGGGATGCTGGAGTCGTTGTTGTCGCCTCTGCGGGCAACTATGGTCGCGGCGGCAATATGACCATCACCAGTCCAGGAAACTCACGACAAATAATCACCGTAGGCTCTCTCACCGATGGGGGTACCGGTACGGATTTCAACGATGACTATGTTTCCAGCTTTTCGTCTCGTGGCCCCAGTTTGGTAGATCATGTCTTGAAACCTGACCTGGTCGCACCGGGCAATCGAATCGTTGCATCAATTCCAAAAAACGCAAAAATGAAAACGCAGCTTCCGAAACGCATCAAGCAATGCGCGAAGAAGTGTGGCGGTGACTACTTGGAACTGTCTGGCACCAGTATGGCAGCAGGGGTGGTCTCCGGCACGGCGGCACTCATGCTTTCTAAGAACCCGGACTTAACGCCCGCCACAATCAAAGCGCGTTTGATGAAGTCCGCACGCAAAATTAACGCCGCGGCCACTTCAGTTGGGGCTGGTGTGCTAGACATTACGGCGGCACTAGACGCCACCGGAAATGTCCATGGACAAGCCTTGTCTCCCCGCATGATCCGCGCCAAAAACAGTAATGCCATATGGGTGGAAGACACCGGCGCATTGTGGGGCAACCAAATGTGGGGTGCCGGCTATCTTTGGACCGATGGTTACCTTTGGGCCGATGGTTACCTTTGGGCAGACGGTTATCTTTGGGCCGACGGCTATCTTTGGGCTGACGGCTACCTCTGGACCGACGGCTATCTTTGGGCCGACGGGTACTTGTGGGCTGACGGCTATCTTTGGGCTGACGGC
>JBCCFQ010000033.1:0-12981 GCA_039029655.1 Pseudomonadota bacterium
CACCTGGTCATCACGCCGAATCCGACTTGGTGGGGGGATTTTGTTATTTCAACAACAGCGCGATTGCTGCCCAGATGTTACTCGATCAATTTGAACGCGTAGCGATCATCGATGTGGATGTTCATCACGGTAATGGCACTCAACAGATCTTTTATCACCGTGACGATGTATTTACGCTGTCCCTGCACGCGGATCCACGCCGTTTTTATCCTTTCTTCTGGGGTTATGCAGAAGAAACCGGCAACGGCGCGGGTCTCGGCTGCAATTTGAATATTCCTCTAGAACGCGGCACTGAGGACGGGCCCTATTTAGACGAACTCAATCACGCACTGGAACGAGTAAACGATTTCCAACCCGATGCCTTGGTCATCTCATTGGGATTAGACGCCTCCATTGACGATCCCTTCCAAGGACTTCGAATTACACCCGATGGATTTGGCAACATCGGTAGACGCCTTGCGGCATTGGCAAAGCCTACGCTACTGGTACAGGAAGGTGGTTACATGAGCGACAACCTGAGTTTAAATTTACAAGCGGTATTGGCCGCATTCCAATGAGTTTGCACTTAATCGACTTAATCATCATCGTTGTCTACTTTGTGTTACTCATCGCTATTGGGTTACGCATCGCCCGCAAAGACAACAATAGTGAATCCTTTCTCGCCGCCAGTCGCAACATGAACGTAGTACAAACTTCCGCTTCGGCCGCAGCAACCGACTTAGGAGGCGGATTTAGTATTGCTATGGGTGGACTGGGTTTCACTTTAGGAATATCTGGTTCGTGGCTCATCGCCATGTCAGGTTTAAGCATCGTGTTGGTGTCATTCTTGATGGTACCCAAAGTGAAGCGTTGGGCTGATCGCACCCAGGGTTTAACTACCGGTGACTTGTTCGAGGCACGATTCGACCGACGTACCGGACTGGTTGCCGCGATCGCCATTGGTTTAGCCTGGTTCACGTTTGTTGGTGGTCAAGTCATTGCGGGTGCAAAGTTACTGCAAGTGCTCATGTCTATTGAGCTGGCTTACGCCGTGTTGATTTCGGGAGTTATTGTTTTGGCTTACACCACATTAGGTGGGCTCAAAGCAGTGATATACACCGACGTCTTTCAAATGGTGATCTTGTTGGTAGGGATTGTTTTCATCGCCGTACCCATCGGCCTCTACCAAGTGGGTGGCTGGGAAGGCATGGTGGCGCACTTCAGTCAGAGCCCAGACCCGGAGCAGCAAAGAAAAATTCAATGGGGTGCCGCGGGTTGGAAAACCATACTGGGTTGGTTTCTCGCCGTGGTTCCTGTTTGGTTTGTCTCCATTGCCGGAATTCAGCGCATAGTCGCCGCTCGGGACGAAACCACAGCCAGACGAGGGTTCTTTTTCGCTGGGGTGCCTATTGAGTGGCCACTGTTCGCCATTGGTGCAACTTTGGTTGGGATGATTGCCAGCATGCTGTTTCCAGACCTCGCTGACCCAGAACAGGCCACGATCAAGGTTATCTTAGAATTATTGCCCATAGGACTCGCCGGTGTCGTTGTTGCTGCCTATGTTGCCGCCGTGATGTCTACCGCAGATTCCTGTTTGATTGGGCCGGTCGCTATCTTTACTAACGACATTTATCGAAAGTGGTTAAAACCACAAGCCAGCGACAAAGATCTACTGGCAATGGCCCGGGCGGCCACCCTAATTCTTGGCGTGCTAAGCATCGCCATGGCATACCTCATACCCAGCGTCTTAGATCTCATTATGTACGCCTATACATTCGGCGCTGCAGGGTTGTTTTTTCCTATGCTGGCACTTCTGTTTTGGCCCAGAGCCACAGCCAGCGGCGCTTTCTGGAGCATTATTGCCGGTGGTGCTGCTGCGGTAATTTGGTCTATCGCCGGTGAACCCAAGGGGTTTTCTGCCTCGTATATGAGCGTGATGGTGGGTTTACCTGTGTTGGTCGTAGTCTCCCTTTCCACGGAACATTCCGCCACCGAACGTCTTGATTTGTTTGCCCCTAGCAAACCCTAGTCCAGGCTCCTGTAGCCACGACACATCAAGTCGGTTAAAGTCTCGCCCTGATCCACGTTGGTCCCCTTGCGACGACGATCTGTGAATCCCGCCAGGCCCGGAAGGGAGCAACGGTAGCAGTGATGTTGGGTGTTGAGGTGTGGCTGACGTGGGTCTCTATTTTGGTTACAAGTTTCTAGTGGCAAGTTTCAAGAGACAGCCATCACCGTCGCCAAAGCCTAGAACCAATCACCTTGAAACTTCTTTAGGCCCCTACGGACCTCTCACGCAATATCGCCCAGCCACCCTCTTCGCGAATCATCAGCATTTCCTTGCGAACCACTTGATCCACTTCATCGGTTTTGGTTTTTTGAAAAAAGCTGACTTGGATTCTGGTCTCTGAAACGGGTCGGGCTCGTATACCATACACACTCAACTCGATTTGACCCGTTTCCCGGAGTTCTTTTTCCGTCTGCTTGCGCCATTTCTTGAACTTTCGTCCATCCTGAGGCCGATACTCCACGGAATAATAAGAGAAGTAAGGGGCAAGCTGTTTGTTGGTGAGTGCCTCTGCCCAACCCTGAAGGGTCTCACCGATATCTTTGGTGGCAATACCGTGCATGGTGCCTAGATTGCTGCCCAGTACGCCGGGTTTCTCTGGGTCCAGGGCCACCCATTCGCCCAAGGCCTCGCTATCCGTAGGCCAAACCGCTTCTCTCTTCTTTTTGCGTCTGTTCTTTTTTGGCTTTTCATTGGCCATCGCCACAGCGCGCTCGCTTAGGATCTGCGGTGGCTCGACCAAGCAGTTTCGACTGGCGTCTTGGACATTGTCTCCCACATCGGGAATTTTTTGTCCCGCCACCTGCTGTGGCGGATCTAAATCCGCCGGGACATCCAAGGGCGGTAAACCCGCGCTATCCCGGTAAAGGCTGTCATCACAGGGGCCGGGGCCACGCATCCATCCACAGGCCGTTAGACCGAGAAGCGAACTTATTACTAAGAGTCGTTTAAGAAAATTGATCACTAAACTCCTGCATTGGCTATCACACTCTCCACCTGGCCGTGGTGGGCCTCGCTCAGCGGCGTCAACGGTAAACGAATCCCGTTGGATATCAAACCCATTTTGCTTAATGCCCACTTGGTGGGTATTGGATTTGACTCGATAAACAGCACTTGGTGCAAACTTCTCAGACCACTATCCAGCTCTTTGGCCGTGGCGAAATCACCTGCCAACGCTGCATTGCAGAGTTTGGCCATGGCCGTGGGAGCCACGTTGGCGGTCACGGAAATCACGCCTTTCGCCCCGGCTTCCATCAAGGAAACCGCCGTGGGGTCATCGCCACTGAGTAAAACAAAATCAGACTCTGCCCCGTCAAGAATCTCGATACCTCTTTCAATGGAACCGGTAGCCTCTTTAATTCCCACAATATTTGAGATGCGCGAAAGGGTACAAACCGTCTCGGCAGTCATATCACATGCGGTTCTACCCGGTACGTTGTACAAGATAATGGGCAGATCAACAGCACTAGCCACCGCCTGATAATGCTGAAGCAAACCTGACTGCATAGGCTTGTTATAGGCCGGCGTTGCGATAAGACACCCATCCACGCCACAACGTTCCGCCAAACGACTCAGCGCAATGGTGGTTCGAGTACAGCTGCTGCCCGAACCCGCCAGCACCGGAATTCGTCCAGCCACCAATCCCAAGGTCCGTCGCAACAAGGACTCGTACTCCTCATCAGTCAGGGTGATGGCTTCGCCGGTAGTCCCAGCAGCCACCAATCCATGGGTTCCCGCGGCTACGTGAAACTCCACCAATCGCTCCAATGCAGCAAAGTCCAAATCTCCCGATTCGGACATGGGTGTCACCAGCGCCACCAAACTGCCTTGGAACATGAAAGGACCTCCAAAATTGATGGAGGATAGTACTGGGGCCACGTGTCCGAGAGCAAGTCGGAAATCTGGTCTTGCAAGCACCATCAAGTTATTGATAACTTGCCAATAGTTCAGCAATGTCGCAAAAGCACCCAATCTGTTCCCAAAAAACCATGAAGCAGCTTGCCGTTATCTCCGCCGTCGGTCGTGACCGAGTGGGATTCATCCATCAGATCAGCCAACTGGTGGCCGATTGCTCCGCCAACATCAGCGAAAGCCACATGACCGCCATGGGCTCGGAGTTCGCGATGCTATTGTTGGTATCAGGGAATTGGCATGCCATAGCCAAGCTGGAGGCGGACCTGCCCAAACTGGCGAACCGGGAAGACATCCGGGTGGAAATCCATAGAACCGAAGATCGCGGCAAGGCCGAAGACTTACTACCTTACGCCATTGACGTTATTTGCCTCGATCAGCCAGGTATCGTTGCAAACCTATCAAGCTTTTTTGCGACCCGGGAAATTGAGATATCGGAACTCAACACCGCGACCTATGCGGCGGCCCACACTGGCACACCGATGTTCTCCGTACAAATGGTCATCAGTATTCCCTCGTCGACGCAGATCGCAGAACTTAGAGAAGAATTTATGGATTTTTGCGACGAATTGAACGTCGACGCCATCATGGAACCTCATAAGACAACTTAAATCGAAACTCCTAAGGTAACCAACACATGCCTGCACCAAAAATCGGTAACAAAGCCCCCGCTTTTAATCTACCTGCCACTGGCGACAAAAAAATCGCACTAAAGGACCTTCGTGGCCAAAATGTTGTTTTGTATTTCTACCCTAAGGACAGCACGCCGGGTTGCACTTTAGAGGGCCAAGACTTTAGAGACCTTAAGGGCCGGTTTACTAGAGCGAAAACGGTTATCTTGGGCGTATCCCGAGATAGCCTCAAATCTCACGAAAATTTCAAAGCAAAGCAAAAATTCAACTTCGACCTCATTTCGGACAGCGAGGAAAAAATTTGTCAAGCTTATGACGTCATCAAAGAAAAAAATATGTACGGCAAAAAAGTCATCGGTGTAGAGCGATCGACCTTCCTCATCGATAAGGAAGGAAGACTGGTCCAAGAGTGGCGTAAAGTTAAGGTAAAAGGTCACGCCCAAGAAGTGTTAGACGCTGCTAAAGCCCTAAAATAATCTCTCAGAAAGATAACGTTATGAACGATGCCAAGAAGGCAACGAGCGCGCGTATATTCGTGTTGGATACAAACGTGCTTATGCATGACCCCGCCGCAATTTTCAGATTTGAAGAGCATGATGTCCATATTCCCATGACTGTTCTAGAGGAGTTGGACGCCAACAAGAAGGGTATGTCCGAAGCGGCTCGAAACGCCCGTCAATTTAGCCGCTTTATGGATGAACTGATATCAGGCGCAACAAAGGCTGAGATCGATGCGGGAATTCCGCTAAATCCTAATCACAACCAAAATGGCAACGGATTGGGGAACGGTCACGGCAGGTTGTTTTTTGAAACAGAAGCCAATGGCAAGCACTTGCCCCTGAATCTCCCAGGCAACCTACCGGATAATACTCTGTTAGCAACCGCCTCATCTTTGCAGGAGCAAAACGAGAGCACCAAGGTCACACTAGTTTCAAAAGACATCAACCTAAGAATAAAAGCAACAATACTCGGCATCTCTGCCGAGGACTATTACAACGATAAGGTGCTTGACGATACCAGTCTATTGTTTACTGGCACCGATCAGCTTGACGCTGACTTCTGGGACACTCATAGCAAGGACATGGATTCTTGGCAGGAGTCAGGTCGAACATTTTATAAAGTATCAGGCCCTAGCGTTGCACACTGGCACCCAAATGAATTGATTTACACCCAGAACGATGAGCTAGAGGCTCGGGTGGCGGAACTTAAAGAAGAGTCTGCCATTATTGAGTTGGTCACAGACTATCGCGCGGATAAGAACAAGGTTTGGGGCATTACCGCGAGGAATCGGGAGCAAAACTTTGCCCTCAATCTATTGAACAACCCCGACGTCGACTTTGTTTCTATCGTCGGCGCGGCAGGAACTGGCAAAACGCTGTTAGCGTTAGCGTCCGGTCTAATGCAAACCTTAGACGCAGACCGCTATCGCGAAATCATCATGACGCGAGTCACGATTCCCCTAGGGGAGGACATCGGGTTTTTGCCGGGAACGGAAGAGGAAAAAATGGAGCCCTGGATGGGTGCTTTGATGGATAACTTGGAAGTGCTCACACAAAGCACCGAGGGTGGTGACTGGGGTCGCGCGGCAACCAACGACCTGTTGCGCAACCGCATCAAGATACGATCCCTCAACTTCATGCGTGGCCGAACGTTTCTGGATCGCTTTATCATTGTCGATGAGGCACAAAACCTTACGTCAAAACAAATGAAGGCTTTAATTACCCGTGCCGGACCAGGTACAAAGATGATTTGTATCGGTAATGTAGCCCAGATCGATACGCCCTATCTGACAGAATCCACCTCTGGACTCACCTATGTGGTGCACCGCTTCAGAAGCTGGCCCCATTCCGGTCATATCACACTGACTCGGGGCGAAAGATCCCGTTTGGCGGATTTCGCCTCGGAAGCGTTATAGACTTAAGTTCCCACGGGAACCCGGCCAGCCCGCCGGGGTCTGAATCATAAGCCCCTGCGGTTTTGGGGCCATCCTGGGAGGGACGTTTGAAAAAGCTGCTTATTACACTCTTGTCATGTTGCTATTGCCTTGCGGCAGGCGCTGCCAACAGCGACTTACCCGACATTGGCAGCTCAGCGGCGGCCGTAATATCGCCCAGCCAGGAGTACCAACTGGGTCGTATGATTGTTCGTGGCCTGCGCGATTCAGACCAAATTTTGGATGATCCGGAGCTGAACGAATACATTCAAACCATCGGTGATCGCATCGTCGCTTTCAGTGACAACGAAGACACCGAGTTCAACTTTTTCGTTGTTGATGACCCGCGAATCAACGCGTTTGCTCTCCCAGGTGGTTTTATTGGTATCAACACCGGGCTTATCGCGGCCACAAGAAACGAAAGCGAGTTAGCCAGCGTGGTGGCTCATGAAATTGCTCACGTCACGCAAAAACACATCGCCAGACAAATAGAAGCTGCTAGCCGGGGTGGCTTGGTTTCAGCTGCCTCAATGTTGGCTGCCGTTTTGATTGGTGTGGTCTCAGGTAGCGCCGATGCGGCACAAGCCGGAATTATGGCGGCACAAGGTGCATCCATTCAAAGTCAAATAAATTTCACTCGGAATAATGAGTATGAGGCCGATCGAATCGGCATCAAGGTTTTGGCGGATGCAGGCTTTGACCCGAACGGCATGGCTACGTTTTTTGATCAATTGGGGCGACGAAGCACCTTTACTGCAGAAAAGCTGCCGGAGATTCTTAGTACTCATCCGGTAGACACCTCTCGGATTTCTGAAGCCAGAAATCGCGCACGCAAACACAACATCGATCACGAAGATAGCTTGGAATATGGCTTAGCAAAAGCGCGAATCGTTTTGTTGCTCGCCAGCACGAAAGCACAGGCAATGAAGACCTTTGAACGAGACGCGCTAACAGATGACGAAAGCGTGTCGAATCGATACGGTAGAGCTCTTACCTACTCCGCTGTGGGCAGACATGGCGATGCCGAAAACCTATTGGCGCGCCTGGTTGATCAATACGATGAAACTATGGAATTCCACAGCGCGTTGGGCCAGGCCCAGCTGGCCGCCGGCAAAGATGAGGAAGCTTTAGCCACCTTTGAACAGGCACATAAATTGTTTCCGAGAAACACACCGGTGACAGTGCGATACAGCGAAGCACTTTTAGCAACTGGCGACGCCGAAAAAGCCCATGAGCTTATGTTGGACCTACTCAACAACAAACCACCAACCCCAAAGCAAGTGAGACTCATTGCATTGGCAGCCGGTGCCGCCGGTGAGACCGCCAATGCGCACTACTACATGGCGGAATTTCATATCATCAATGGCGACCTACAGTCCGCGAAAGACCAACTGAAACTTGCCATCTTCACGCCGGAAATAAACGAAGTACAACACGCCCGTTTCCGCGCCCGACTCGACGAAATTGAAGAGTTCTTAGCGCGATCCAAACGTCAACGCAGACGTCGCGGATAATAGTCGCTCTGAAATATCAGGTGGCTTCCGCAGTGAGGATGACGCGGTCCCACCAGAAATCAAAAACATTCCAAAAAGATGCGGCAGGTTGATGGGTTGGTTTGACGTAGCTACTGTCTCTAAAAACTAGTCACTTGCAACTAGTTACTCAATAAGCACCCCTCGGTACTCTAACTGACGTCGCAACGATCTCGTAGACGACACCAGCCTTCACGACCTCTTGATTCATGTCATCGTTATAGTGCTCCGCCTAGCTGGTGCTTATTTCTCTTTTTATCAACGATCCCTGCAACCTAACTTGTTTACCACCAATATCGGTGGGCACGAAAAAACTGTAGTCTTTGAAAGACACTCGAACAGAGTGTTCGCCATCGTAGGCTATAAAAAAACAGCCTTTCTTTTGGCAAACCTGACCGACTTTGGTAGATAAGACAAACGTCGTGTCTTGAAAATCCGTTTGATTTTCCAGCAAGTAAGACAGACTGAAAATTGGCGAGTCGTCCGATTGAACGACACCAAACGTCTCAAACTCATCGGTTACCTTGACCGGATTCGAGAGCCTCTTGGTTTGCTCCTGGGCGAAGCTTAATTGACCAATCAGGGCGAAAAGGGCGATTGAGAGGGTGAGCTTGATCATTGAAGACAACATGGGGGTACCTTCCACCAAAAAGGGCGGCAGAAACTCTTCGAATGATAGCTATTTACTGTTGCAAATGATAGTCATTTGCATTAAAAATGCAGGATAGTTCGTGAATCAAGGTCAGCCTGTGGCTCGACGAAGCGCTTCAGTCAATTTACTGCTCAGCAATCAGGAATCCCTGTACCGATACCTCCATGGCTTTGCGGGCGGCGAGCAATATAGCGATGACGCCTTTCAGTCGGTGGCGGAAAAATTGCTCAACCATCCAGAAAAGAACTGCGAGTCCCCCGGCTACCTTTTTCGTTCTGCTCGAAACTCTACCATTGATGCGCTGCGGGCCCAGGCGACACGTGCTCGGTATGAAAGCGCCTATGCCATCACCGTCGGCAGCGTGGAAAACAGGTCTCCGGAGCAAATCGTCGACGCCGAACAGGCGTTACAACAACTGCAAGCCGCACTGGAAGAACTGCCTTTGCTAACGCGGGAGATCTTCCTCCTATTTCATGTCCACGGAATTCCACAAAGGCACATCGCTGACAAATTCGAGTTGCACTTGTCCACCGTCGAGAAGCGTCTAGCCAAGGCAAAAAGTCACTGTTTTCAACGCATCCGAGACTTGTTGTAAATATTTCTTGCCGCTTTATGGCAGGCACCTCCCCTATTCGTCTATATAATAGTGTGGTCAAAAGAGACTGGGAGGTTGGGTGGCAACGAATTCTGATCAATCACTCGATGCACAAGCTCTACAGCTGGTCGAAACCGCATTGATGGACCCAAGCGCAGCCAACCGCGATACTGTGGATCGCTGGGCCGCGCAATCCGCCGAACACAGAGAAGCCGTCGCGGCGGCACGTAAATTCCATGCCCTTGCTTCAAGTATAAGGCCCCGGGAACTCAGTGCGTTTGAGTCATTGCGGCTATGTGTTCAGGTCTGGATCACGCGACTTGTTGGTCAGCTGCGAGAGTCTTCCGTGCTTGTTGGCCTTGTGCTTCTTATTCTGGGCGGCCTTGTCACACTTTGGCAGTTCTCGCCAAGTACGCCAATAACTGACACGCCGATCGCGCAAGCACCTGTTCCAACCGAGGCGTTTCAAACTGGTTATAGACAACGAGAAACCATCGAACTAACGGACGGCAGTACCGTCTGGCTAGATTGGCACACGTCCATTGAAACTCGTTTTTCTGCTGACCAGAGATTGGTGAGCGTCACATCCGGCAAAGCCGCTTTTCAAGTCGTACCCGACATCGCCACAAGACCCTTCATCGTTGAGGCAGGCAAGCTACAGACTACGGTGACAGGCACCGAATTTACCGTTGAAAACGCAGGTAACGGCGAAATCGAAGTTGCCGTCGTTGAAGGTCGTGTTCTGGTTGGCTCAGAGCAGAATTCTGTCGCGCTAGGCGCGGAAAGCGTCATACAATTCTCTGACGGGGAGTTTGGCCCAGTGAGACAGCTATCAAGTGATGAAATCGGCGCGTGGAGGGACGGGCTTGTTGTTTTTAGGGACCGACCGTTAACAGAAGCACTCCACGCGCTGGAACCGTACACCTCATATCAAATCGACACCAGCCAGTTGTTTGATGGGGGCCAAAGAGTATCTGGCACTTTTTTCGTCGAACGCGGCGATGCCGCACTTCAGGCTATCTTCGAAACTCACCGCCTAAACAGCATAGTTAAGGGTCGCAACACGCTGGTCATCCGAGGGCCCCGCCTCCAACGCCCCAATTAGTCCACTCAATTCTTACGGTTTCCCAACCACCCAAACGTTTATGCCATAAGCCATCTCGAAAGATGGCTTGCCCTTGCTTACCAGGAGTTGACAGAAATGGCTGTGTTTACCCTTAGCGGTGTTGTTGATCGGAAACCCTTAAAAGTCTTGTGTTTTGTCGCCAGCTTTGCCCTCTTTAATACCTCTGGCGCTCAAGGGTACGAATCCGCGGAAACGTTTGATTTCTCAATTCAAGCTCAACCCCTCGAGGCCGCTTTGGAAGAGTTCGGACGCGTAACGCGCCGACAGGTAGCCGCTGATGCTAACGTCATAAGACGTCAAACCAGCGGTCCCGTCACCGGCAGAATGACGCCTCAACAGGCCCTAACTCGGCTCATTGCCGACACAGGACTTCGTGTAGTTGCCATTAGCGACCTAGATTTTGCGTTACGTACCTTGGATGCCTCGGAGACTGAGCCAACCGGCGGCGCCATCGCTCAGAACGTCGAAGAAATTGTGGTGTACGGGACCAAGCGCAATCTCACCCTGCAGGACACCCAGACATCCGTGGCCCTTTACGATCAAGCGCAAATCGAGAAACAAGCGTTGTTTAGCTTGGCCGACATCATCATCCGCACGGCCAATGTCTCAGCCGCAGGTCTCGGCTCGCGGGCGCTGAATCAAATGAGCATTCGTGGTATTGAGCTTGGCGGCATAGGTGGCGCCGGAACCGGCGGTACTGCAAGCGTATACATTGATGGAGCACCCGCATCTTTCAACGCAAATCAAGGTGCGATGAACATTTGGGATGTCGGTCAGGTGGAGATCCTGCGCGGTCCACAATCCACGATCCAAGGCCGCAACGCGCTTGCAGGAGCAGTTGTATTAAACACGTTGGATCCGGAGTATGACTTTGGGGCACGTTTCCAACTTCTGGCCGGTGAACAGGACACCCGTCAATACTCCGCCATGGTCACCGGTCCCATCATTGACGATGTGCTGGCTTATCGCATTGCCGTGGATCGACGAGAATCCGACTACGGGGTCGTCAACCCTATCTCTATGATAAATGCACTGTTTCAAGATGCCGACACAATTAGAGCTAAGCTACTGTATGAACCACAAGCCGTAGACGGATTGCGAATGGAATTCAATGTTCAATACATCGACACAGAATTTGGCGAGTTCAACACAGTCAATGCGCCGGTACCGGTGACCGACCCGGCGTTCGCAGATTTTGATCCTTTCGGTGGCGAGACATTCAGCGCTGGAAACCGTTTGGAATCTAACAAGGTCAGCAGATTTATTATCGACACTCAGTATGAGTTGAATGAGCGCTGGTCTTTTTCGAGTATCGCAACATTTGAGGATGTGGATCGCGACACTACATTTGTGAACGCCGGTAGTTCTATTTCTAGGGACGAGACTTGGTCTGGTGAGTTTCGCGCCCATTTTGATCTGGGCGACTGGACCGGCTGGCTTGGGGCCTACTATTTCCGCGGCGAAGTCCCAAACGATTTAACGTTTATTTTTCCCCTTGGGCTCCTAGGAATCGACGCAGATCCGCCAGATTCAACGGTTTCCTTAATCACCGCATCAGAAGAAATCACAGAGAACTATGCGCTTTTCGCTGACGTAACCTATAACCTTAACGAGCAATGGGAATTGAACTTTGGCGCACGATATGATCGTGAGGACTTTTCAACCGTGCGTATGGGCGAAACCGTAGCAGACCCACCAAACTGTGTTGTTCCGGCATTTGGTGGACTTCCCTGTGCCCTGTTGCTACCGAGTGGCGATGATCCGCCAACCGAAGCGACTTTTGACGCATTTCTGCCTCGAGCCGGCGTCACCTACAAGTTCAGTGAGGATCAGAGTCTGTCATTGGGCATACAACGAGGATACCGGGCCGGTGGCGCTTTCATTCGCAACAATGCTCTAGCGGGTACCATAGAGACGGGCGAGTTTGATCCAGAGTTCATTACAAATTACGAGTTGTCTTATCGCTCCCGATGGCTAAACGACCGGCTTATCATTAACGCAAACGCTTTTTTCTCCGATTGGACGGATCAGCAAGTTTCAATCCCGGGCCCGTCCGGTGCTGTACTGGACGTCATCGTCGTAAACGCAGGCGAGTCGGAAATCAGTGGCCTGGAGATATCAGCGACGGGTCGCTGGACTGACGGGTTCGATACCTTTCTCACTCTGGGATTCTTAGACACCGAGTTCAAAGACTTTCCATTTGCATTTGACACAGGCACCACTTTTGACAACTTGGCCGGCAGAGAATTTACCTCGGCGCCAAAGTTCTCGGCCTCGGGCGGTTTCAACTACGAACATGAGAGCGGTTTCTACACCAATTGGACAATCAGCTACAATGGTAGCCAGTACTCTGATGTTACTAATCTTCCCGTTGATCAGGTGGGTGGGTATGCAATCGTTAACTCGCGTATCGGTTGGTAAGCGTCGCTGCCGCCACCCAACGCCGCTTCGAATTGGGTTTCCGTTGGAACGGGTGCTGAGACCAGATTGATGGCACCGCCAACCGTTTGAGGTCCGAACTCGATGGACGCCGGGCCTTTGAACACCTCTACG
>JBCCFQ010000034.1:0-12950 GCA_039029655.1 Pseudomonadota bacterium
ACGCCGGCGGCAATCATTTCTTCAAAGCCACTACGACGTAGCTCATCTCTTACCAACGTAAATAATTCCTCGTACCGAGGCTCGACGATCTCCGCCAAGGTTTGCCGTGCCAGACGCCGGGCGGGCCTGTCCCCCACACTTGGCACCTCAATGGTTTCGTCCGGGTTCGCGAGCTGTGACAGTGCACAGGCATAGCGAACCTTAATTTCCTCGGCGTAGTGAGTCGGTGTGCGCATGGATACCGCGATGTCGTTAGTGACTTGATCACCGGCAATGGGTATTACGGAGGTATGCTGAATCGCGCCACCCGCAAAAACTGCGATGTCGGTGGTGCCCCCACCTATGTCAATGAGACAGACACCCAGTTCTTTTTCGTCTTCGGTCAGCACGGCATAACTGGAGGCCAGCTGCTCCAGAACGATATCGTCGGCCTCCAATCCACAGCGCTGAACACATTTGACAATGTTTTGTGCCGCACTAGCCGCACCAGTAACCATATGAACCTTTGCTTCAAGCCGAACGCCGGACATACCCACGGGTTCTTTGATCCCTTCTTGCTGATCAATGACAAACTCTTGGGGCAAGATATGAAGAATCTTTTGATCCGCAGGGATGGCAACCGCTCGGGCCGCATCAATCACTCGGTCGACATCGCCCGGCGTTACCTCTTTGTCTCTAATTGCAACGATGCCGTGGGAGTTCAGACTTCTGATATGGCTGCCAGCAATGCCGCCATAGACGCCTTTAATCTCACAACCAGCCATGAGTTCCGCTTCCTCCACGGCGCGCTGAATAGAAAGCACGGTGGACTCAATATTCACCACCACACCTTTCTTGAGACCACGAGACGCATGCGTGCCAATACCGATGACCTCGACTTCTTCGTCTTCGGTAAGTTCACCAACGATTGCGACAACCTTAGATGTCCCAATGTCCAAACCTACGATGATTGGTCGATCCGACTTTTTAACCATCCGGATTCACCTCCACCATGCGCTCTGCCATCCCGTTATCATTCCAACCCACTGAAAAGCCGTTCCCATATCTAAGATCTATGTAAGAGATTTGATTCTCATGTTTAAGCATCATTGGTGCCGCAAAACGAATGAATCGATCCAACCGTTGTGCGAATTGTTCGCGCCCAAATCTGACTTCAATATCGTTCGCCAAAACGACCCGCCACGCGCCACGTGGACTCAAAGTGATCTGCGTAAGCCCCAACCCCGTTTGGATGAGGTTGCCGCGAATCTCCATGTATCTTTGGGCCACTTGCCACTCCGACCCTTCGGGCCCACTTAACAGGGGCAATTCAGACGGTATGTGTCGGGCGTTGTTCACAAAGACCTCGCCTCTTGTATTCAATAGGCCCGTATCTCCCCAACGAGCCGCCGCAACATGTTCGGTTACACGCAAGACCAATCGGTTGGGCCATCGACGTTGAACCCTGACCCGATCTACCCAAGGTAAGGCTTCGACATTTCTTTGCACCTGGTCTAGGTCTACACCAAGTAGTCCGGCGTTGAGAAAACCCTCTACACGAGCCAGCACATCCAATTCATTCACTCGCTCATAGTTGCCTTCTACGCTGGCGACCAAGGGGCGGTTTAGGAACAAAATCAGAGCGACAACGCAAAGAGCGATTACGGTTAGAAACACCAAAGACCCAAGCTTGGCGCCGGTCATCTCGCGTTCTAGGAAATGTCCGTTTGCGACGCTCACGAGAAATCTCCGCTAGTCTCTAGAATGCGCCAGACAAGCTCGTCAAACCCCACACCCACTTGTGCAGCAGCCATTGGCACCAAGCTGTGACTGGTCATACCAGGAATCGTGTTGATTTCCAGACACCAAGGTTTTCTGTCCTCACCGATCATAAAATCCACTCGGCCCCAACCTTCAACACCTAGCGCTTCGCATGCATGCATTGCAAGGTCGGCTAGATGTCGCTCTTCGTCAGGAGACAAATCACTTGGGCAACTGTATTGAGTCCTGTTGGAGTGATATTTAGCTTGGTAGTCGTAGAACACCGCCGCCGGTTCAATCTTGATTGAAGGCAACGCAACACCAGCCAACATGGACACCGTGTAATCAACTCCATCGACAAAAGACTCAACCAGTACCGGTCCCGGATAAGCTGCTGCATCACCAATTGCGTTGATCAATTCATCGTGTGTCGCTGCCTTGCTGACGCCAACACTAGAACCTTCCGCAGAGGGTTTAACCATAACGGGTAGTCCTAAGCGTTGGACTAATCCGTCCAGATCAATATCACCCTGCACCACTTCAAACGCTGGCGTATCAATGCCATTGGCAATGAATAACTGTTTGCTACGGAGTTTGTCCATGCAAATTGCGGAAGCCATCAGACCGCTGCCGGTGTAGGGCACGTTCAGAAAATCCAGCATGCCGTGAATGCGCCCATCTTCATCACCGGCACCGTGTAGTGCCATCCAAACTCGGTCATACCCTTGGATACTCCCGGGTAGTCCATCAACGTCTAACCCTGTCGCATCGATACCCGACCGGAGCAGACCCTCAAGCACAGCCTTGCCAGATAACAAGGACACTTCACGTTCAGACGAACGCCCGCCATATAGAACAGCGACACGACCAAAGTCTTTGGGAGAACTGACTTGGCATGCAGGCAAATTCATGACTGCTGCTCCCCTATGATTCTCACCTCACGTTGTAAACGCACGTTGAACCTTTCGTCTACTACCGTTTGCACGTGATCAATCAGCGCCTCGATGTCGGCCGCCGTCGCATTGTCTTCATTGATAATGAAATTCGCGTGTTTTTCTGAGACTTGAGCGCCACCGATGCGGAACCCTTTTAAGTCCGCCGCCTGAATCAAACGAGCGGCGAAATCACCAGGGGGGTTTCGGAACACGGATCCACAGCTTGGCAACCCAATGGGTTGGGACCGTTTACGTTTCAACAACAGGCTTCGAATCTGGCCTTTGTCTACGGTCTTCTGATCGAACTTCAGCCAGGCACCTACGAACCAGCTGGGCACTGGGAGCTCAACGTGGCGATAAGACACCTGAAACTCTGATGCTTCATGTTCTGATAACTCACCAGTTCTAGAAAGCAAACGAGCTTTCTTTACGTGCTTCCAAGTCTCGCCACCAAACGCCCCCGCATTCATCGCTAAAGCGCCACCCAAGGTTCCGGGAATACCTGCAAAAAAATGTGCGTCAGCCAAACCCCACTTGGCACACTGTCTTGCAATCTTTGCGCAAGGCACACCGGCTTGCGCGTAAACCGTGGTGTCATCTAACAAGTCCAGCTCATCCAAAGCACCGTGAGTCGCAACCACAACCCCTTTTATGCCACCGTCGCGAATGAGGACATTGCTACCCAGCCCCAACCAAGTAACAGGTATATCCCGTGCAAGCTCGGACAGGAATTCACGTAGCTCTTCCAGATTAGTAGGCTTGAAGTACCATTCCGCCTCACCACCTACTCGCCAAGAAGTGTGCTTATTAAGGGGCTCCTGACTGCGCAGCACCCCGTTTCCAGAATAGGAAATTGCCGACGCCATCATGAAGCCACTTTCTCGCGAAGTTGTTCGGGTAGACTCTCTGCCACTGCACCGATGTTTCCTGCACCCAACATCAGCACCAAGTCACCAGGCCGCACTACCGGCAGCAAGTCGTCCGCCAAAGTGTCGATATTCTCGATGAAGATGGGTTCGACACGACCTCGCTTTCTTATGGATCTAGCGATGGCCCGACCATCAGCACCTTCAATAGGCTGCTCTCCGGCGGAATAAACTTCCGCTAACAACAAAACATCCACAGACGACAACACGTCAGCAAAGTCGTCCAACAAATCTCTGGTTCGAGTAAATCGATGGGGTTGAAACACCACCAACAATCGGCGATCTGGCCAACCTGCTCTAGCCGCTTGAATGGCCGCACCGACTTCTGTGGGATGATGCCCATAGTCGTCTACCAACAACACCGATCCATCGGCGAGGTCGATATCACCCAGAACTTGAAAGCGTCTACCGATACCCTGAAATTCCGATAACGCTTTACAAACCACGGCGTCATCGATTTCCAACTCTTGCGCAACACCAATGGCCGCTAAGGCGTTGCGGACATTGTGTTCGCCGGGCAGATTTAGCTCCACCTGCATGTCGGCGTGGCCGTGACGTACCACCGTAAACCGGCTGATGTTGGCGTCGACGTCTAGGTTTACGGCTCTAAGATCAGCATCGCTGCCCAAGCCGTAGGACAAAAAGGAGCGATTGACTTCGCCCACAATGCTGCGAACACCTGGGTCGTCGATACAGACCACAGCCAATCCGTAGAACGGCATGTTGTGAAGAAACTCAACAAAGGTTCGTTTTAGTTTCTCAAAGCTCTGATCGTAAGTGGACAGGTGGTCTTTATCGATGTTCGTGATCACCGAGAGCATAGGCTGCAGATGTAAGAAAGAAGCATCACTTTCATCTGCTTCGGCCACCAAATACTTTCCAGAACCTAACTTTGCATTACCGCCAATGCTGTTGAGTCGACCGCCAATAACAAAAGTTGGATCCATCCCGCCTTCCGCCAGAATACTCGCCACCAAACTTGTTGTGGTGGTCTTACCATGAGTACCCGCTACCGCGATGCCATGTCTAAATCTCATGAGCTCGGACAACATCTCCGCACGTGGCACCACAGGAATTCGGTTTTCCTTGGCCGCAACCACCTCGGGGTTGTTGTGATCAACAGCAGACGACACCACGATGACGTCCGCACCCTCCCCATGGGAGGCATGATGTCCAAATTGAATTTTTGCACCAAGACGTGTCAGCTCATCGGTTGTCCCACTGGATTTGAGATCGGAGCCGCTGATCTCGTATCCCAAATTAATCAACACCTCGGCAATACCACTCATTCCAGCGCCACCAATACCGACGAAATGCAATGCATGAATTTTTCGCATTCGGTCGGTCATGATGTTGACTCCGCAGGCAAATAATCCAGACAGGCTTGCGCCAGTACCAAACTGGCATTGTTAACACCCACACTTCTGGCTGCTGTTGCCATCTGTTGCATGGGTTGTCGGTCGCGAAACAGAGGCTCAAGTTCTTGAGCAACCCGATTGGCTTCAAATTCGTCTTGTTGGATCAGTATCCCCGCGCCGGCGTTCACCATGAACAGGGCATTCTTGGTCTGATGATCGTCAACCGCGGAGGGGTAAGGCACTAGGATTGCGCCAAGGCCGACCGCAGTAAGCTCGGCGATGGTTAGAGCACCGGCGCGACAAATCACCAAATCAGCCCAAGCGTACGCTTCAGACATATCATCTAGGAACGCGTCCACCTTGGCCTTGATTCCGACCGACTGGTATTGAGATATCGCAGTCTCCAAGGTCGCCTCGCCAGTCTGATGCCAAATTTCGGGTCGGATTGACGAAGGCAATGCCCCTATGGCTAACGGTACAACTTGATTGAGTACCAAAGCGCCTTGACTGCCGCCCAAAATCAACAACCTGGGTGAGCCCGTTCTTGTGGCAAAGCGTTTGCTCGGGTCCTCTAACTTGATAATGTCATGGCGAACAGGATTACCAATAGTCTCTGCGCGGCTGCGCTCACCAAAACTACCGGGAAAAGCCTCAAAAATTTGTCGAGCAAAACGCGACAAAATACGATTGGTAAGTCCGGCCACTGCATTTTGTTCGTGAATCAAAAGCGGCTTACGCAGCAACCATGCACCGATGCCCCCGGGTCCGGCAACGTAGCCCCCCATGCCTAGTACAACTGCGGGGTTCGCACGACGCAAAATTCTCACAGCTAAAAAAATGCTACGTGCCAGCCGTATAGGCGCCAGTAACCAAGCTACGATTCCCTTGCGGCGCAGCCCTTTCACCGGCAACCATTCCATATCGATGCCAGCCTTCGCTACGATCTTGGCTTCCATTCCTAACGGGGAGCCTAGCCATAACACACGTTGACCTAGATCTCTTAACGCTGTGGCAACCGCCAACGCCGGGAAAATATGTCCACCGGTGCCGCCTGCCATGATTAAGACCAACCGTTCACTCATGACTTGCTACGCTCTGACTTAGTGACGACGGTGGGTCGCAGAAGCTCACCGTTGATTCGTAGCAAAAGACCGACGGCCATACAGGTCACCAACAAACTGCTACCACCGGAGCTGACCAAAGGCAGGGTCAAACCCTTTGTGGGCAAGACTCCCATGTTAACGCCGATATTGATGAACGCTTGCGCACCCAACCATATGCCAATACCAAAGGCACAGTAAGCATGGAAAGACTGACCCAGTTTTGAAGCAAGCCGACCGATATCAAAGGCGCGCCAAACGAGCACGCAAAACAAACACAAGACAATTAAGACGCCAAACAAGCCAAACTCTTCGGCGATTACGGCGAAAACACAGTCTGTGTGCGCATAGGGCAGGTAAAACAACTTTTGCACGGAATTGCCGAGACCGACCCCAAACCACTCGCCTCTTCCAATTGCGATCAAAGATTGTGTCAGCTGGTAGCCACTGGCATAGGCATCTGACCACGGATCCAAAAACCCTGTGATTCGCTTGAGTCTGTAGTCCGACGAAATCGCCAAGTAACCCATGACTGCGACAACAACTGCCAAAATGGACAGGAAATACCGCAGCCTAACACCGGCTATGAATAACATGCCCAGTGTTGTCGCCAACAACACCGTCGAAGTGCCAAAGTCAGGCTGTAACAACAAAAGCAAAACGGCAAATGAAACCACGAGCATTGGTTTGATAAAGCCGCTGAATTTGTTTCTCACCTCGTCACCATGACGCACCAGGTAACTTGCGAGATAGATAAGGATCAAGAGTCGTGCCGGCTCGGCAACCTGTAGACCAAAAAAACCTAAACGCAGCCATCTTGTACTGCCATTTACTTCGCGCCCAAGGCCCGGGATGAGGACCAAAATCAAAAGAACAAATGCAAACAAAAGCCAAAGATAATCAAGCTTTTGCCAAATCGAGGTAGGTAAGATCATCATTAGGGACAAACCAAACAGTCCTACCCCGGCGAAGGCTATCTGGCGATACAGATAATACATGGGCTCGCCCATGTCGCGATCGGCGATGGATATCGAGGCCGAAGCCACCATAACCAGACCAATCAAAAGTAGTCCGCCGAAGGTGAGCATGAGTCTGCTGTCAATCTCCATCCCAGGCGTCGTCGAGACTTGTTGTGCAGTCGCGGAGCTACTCATGGTTTAACTCCCGAAAGGCTGCAACAAATACTCGACCCCGTTCCGAATAGTCCTTAAACATGTCAAGGCTGGCACAGGCCGGCGACAGCAACACCGTATCACCAGACTCAGCCAGTCGGTCCGCCGTCTCCACGGCTTGCTGCATATCGGGCACACACACAACTGGACACCAAGGGCTCAGTACCGCGCTGAGTATGGACGCATCTTTACCCATCAATATGCAGGCTTTAACTTTGTCCCTCACCGCTGAGGCTAGGGGTGCAAAATCCGCATTTTTTCCGTCGCCACCAGCAATCAAAACCAGTGGACCTTCGCAACCATTAATGGCAGCGACTGTTGCACCTACATTGGTACCCTTCGAATCGTCTATCCAAGTAACACCATTGCGTTGGCCCACCACCTGCATGCGGTGCGGGAGCCCGCTGTATCGACCGATACAGCGAGCCGCATCGGCCAAATCAACCCCAGCACCGTCCAACATGGCGAACACAGCCATAGCATTGGATCGATTGTGTTGACCCGCCAACGGAATGTCTTTCACCGATAGGACTTGTTCCGTTCCTTTGCAAATCCATTGGCCATCGCTAAAAGAACGAATGACGTAATCGGTTGAGTCTTTGGCAATCTCTGATAGGCCAAAAGTAATGACCCGAGCAGAGTGAGTGTCCATACTTACGACACGGGGATCGTCCCGATTCAACACAGCCACTTCGCAGTTTTTTAAGATGCGAGCCTTCGCTTTTGCGTAAGCATCCAGACTACCGTGGCGATCAATATGATCTGGTGACACGTTGAGAACTACAGCAACTTTAGGTTTCAATGAGATGGTGGTCTCAAGTTGGAAGCTAGACAATTCCAAGGCATAAAAGTCTGGTTCCGGTTCAAGAAGCAGATCTAGCGCAGGTGGCGCAAGATTGCCTCCGGCGTGCACTCTTTGACCGAGCTCTCTCAACGTAGAGGCAAGCCAGGTGGTCACCGTGCTTTTACCATTGGATCCCGTCACCGCAAGAATTGGGTGACCACACTCACGAGCAAATAACTCTACGTCACCAAGTACGGGAATGCCTGCATCTAAGGCTTGTTGAACGATGGTTTCGTTCAAATCAACACCGGGCGACACAATCAGTTGCTCAGCGCCATGTAGGTTGGCCAGATCAAACGCACCCAGTTTCACCTCTACCTGGGGCAAACTGGCGCGCAATGCGGAAATCTCCGGGGGATCTAAGCGGGAGTCAAGTATCAGGACACGATGCCCCCTAGCGTGTAAGAACCGTGCACATGACAATCCTGTACTACCCAAGCCCAATACAACGCTGCAGCGGTCGGTACTGATTTCCACTTCTTTGCTCATTGATGACTTAGGCACATATTCGATAAACATCAGCGTAGCTTCAGCGTCGCGAGACCCACTAAGACCAGAATGACGGTAATAATCCAAAATCGAACAATCACTTTTGGCTCAGCCCAACCCTTGAGCTCAAAGTGATGATGTATAGGGGCCATGCGAAAGATTCGTCGACCCGTCAACTTGAAAGAGGCTACCTGCAAAATCACGGACACGGTCTCGACAACAAAAACACCACCCATGATGGCTAACACCAATTCTTGCCGTACCACAACGGCGACCACTGCCAAAGCCGCGCCCAAGGCAAGGGCTCCAACGTCACCCATGAAAACCTGTGCCGGGTAGGTGTTAAACCAGAGAAAACCTAACCCTGCACCCACCATGGCTGCGCAAAACACCAACATTTCCCCGGCACCACTGACATAGGGGATGCCCAGATATCCAGAAAAGTTGACGTTACCGGTGGCGTAGGCAAAAACGCCAAGGGCACCACCCACAAGAACAGCAGGCATGATGGCCAGCCCGTCTAAACCGTCGGTTAAGTTAACGGCGTTGCTAAACCCTACAATCATCAAGGTACTGACCACTATGTAAGTCCAGCCAAGGGGAATCATGACATCCTTGAGGAAGGGCAAGATGAGCTGGGTTTCAACGGGCGTCTTGGCGGTCTTATACAAGATGACCGAAAAAATTGCCCCGGCCACACACTGCCAAAAGAATTTTGATCTGGCGGACAGGCCTTTGGAGTTTCCTAGATGAATTTTTTTATAGTCATCTACAAAACCAATCAGCCCGAATGAGAGGGTCACGCAGAGCACTATCCAGATGAATCGATTGTCTAAGTTACCCCACAGCAACACACTCACGGTCATTGCGATGAGAATAAGTGTGCCGCCCATTGTTGGCGTACCTGCCTTTAGCAAGTGAGACTCTGGACCATCATCACGCACGGTTTGGCCTATTTGTAAGACGTTGAACTTTCTTATCATCCAAGGGCCGATGGTGAATGCGATAACTAGTGCCGTGAGAGCACCCATAATCGCGCGCATTGTTAGGTAGTTGAATACGTTGAATGGCGTATAGAACTGAGTCAGATATTCAGTAAGGTAGAGCAGCACTAGACTTTCTCCCCTGCAATCAACCAAGAAACTATTTGCTCAAAGCCCATAGAACGTGAGGCCTTGACTAGAATGTTTATTCCACCTCGAAGTTCCTTGGTGATTGTTTCCGCCATGTCTTCCATGGATGAAAAAGTAAAACCGTTTTCTCCAAACCCTTTGGCGGCATGATGAGACAACGTACCGTAGGCATACAATCGCGACACCCCGAGGGACTTCGCCATTTGCCCTGATTCAAAATGTAGTCGTTCGCTCTCTTCGCCAAGCTCACCCATGTCTCCAAGCACTATCCAAGGTTATCCACCAAGAGACGTGAGGAACTCGACTCCCGCCTTGAGTGAAGCAGGATTTGCGTTATAGCTGTCATCAACAATGGTGGCACCGCTGACGGACTCCCGAATGTTCATCCTCGATGCCACAGGTTTGGTGCCCGATAAGCCATCGCACGCTTGTTCTAATGTCAGACCCAACTGCAGCGATGCCGCGACGGCGGCCGCCGCGTTGTAAGCGTTATGCGCACCCGCAAAATGGATGCGGGCGGAGCAGGTTTTTCCAGCATGGGTAATATCAAAAGTTAAGCGAGGTTGGTTGCCAACAATTTCTTGGGATATGTCGTGAACTCGAACATCCGCTTGTTCGCTATTGCCAAAAGTAACGACGCGCTTGCCCTTCGACACTTCGTGCCAGTAATCACAGTACTTGTCGTCTGCGTTTACAATAGCTACGGAACTGTTTGGCATCCGCGCAAATAACTCACCCTTGGCCCTTGCAACACCCTCGATGCTTCCAAACCCTTCCAGATGTGCCGCCCGCGCATTGCTAATGATACCTACCGTGGGCAGCGCAAGGTCTGTGAGATAGCCTATTTCACCATGGTGGTTAGCACCCATTTCAACCACCGCGGCCCAATGCTTCTTGTTAATATCTAAAAGAGTCAGTGGTAGACCGATATCGTTATTCAGGTTTCCGCGGGTCGATAGTATTGGGCCACGCTTGGCAAGAATCTGGGCCAATAGCTGTTTGATGGTCGTCTTTCCATTGCTTCCAGTTACAGCCACCACCGGAATTTTGAACTGGGCACGCCAGGTGGAAGCAAATTCCGCCAGCGCCTGTCGTGTATCAGAAACTTGAACCTGGGTAATGTTGACATTGACCACCCGGTCAACCAGTGCTCCGGCCGCTCCTAGATCCGCGGCGTCTTGTACGAATTCACAACCGTCGAAATTTGGACCTTTTAGAGCAATAAACAACTGCCCCTTTTGGATGTTTCGCGTGTCAGTGGATACGGCGGAAAAAGATTCATCTAAACCTACCAGCTGGCCCTTCACTTTTTTTGCGAGATCCGACAAAGTGCCCATACTCATGCAACCCCCCCGGAGATCTGCGAAAGTACCTGTCGAGCCTGCTCCCTATCATCAAAGTGAATTCTCTCGGACTGGCGAACCTGATAATTTTCGTGCCCCTTTCCGGCAATCAAGACAACATCCTTCTTGCTTGCGTAGGTAATGGCCTGCTTGATAGCGGCCGCACGATCATGCTCAACCACCACAGGCGCATCGTTTGCGATGCCCTTCAAGATCGCATCAGAAATCGTCTTGGATGATTCGCTTCTAGGGTTGTCATCGGTCACGTATATGCGATCAGCTAGGCGCGATGCAACTTCTCCCATCATTGGACGCTTACCCGGATCACGATCACCGCCACAACCGAAAACAACAATCAGTTCGCCAACACAGTGGGATGAGAGTGCTGACAGGGCTTTCTCCAAAGAGTCTGGCGTATGGGAATAGTCCACCACCACCAAGGGTTGCTCGGGTTCCGCCACTGACTCCATACGACCAGGTACAGGTTGGCTTTGTGACAGGGAACTTAAGACTTGTTCAAATGGAACACCCCAATGAAGCAATACTGCTGCGGCGCTGAGTAAATTCAAGCCATTAAAACTACCCAGTAGCGAACTGCTGAGAACACCTCGACCCCAACTGGAATCAATATGAATCTCCAACCCCGATGTGTGAGCGGTCAGTTCCTCAGCGCATATGAAATGCTCAACATCATGCTGTGCGCGCTCACCCACCCAAATCCCGATTCTTTTGTCCGCACCAGCCGCGGCAGACCAGAATTCCTGACCTCGGGGGTCAGCCAGGTTGACCACCGCAGCTGATAGATTTGGAAACTTAAACAGTTCCGCTTTAGCACTGGCGTAATCGTCCATGTCCTTGTGATAATCCAAGTGATCTCGACTTAGATTTGTGAACACGGCGACGTTGTACCGAATACCTTGAACTCTATGCTGGGCTAAACCATGGGACGACACTTCCATGGCCGCGAACTCTAAGTTCGAGTCTCTAAATTCCGCCAATATGCGTTGAATGGTGACTGCATCCGGTGTCGTTAGATCTGAGGACACCATGGTCGCAGGTCGACCATACCCCAAAGTGCCCAGAACGCCACAGGGCAATGATAGTCTCTCTAAACCATCGGCGATGAGTTTGACGGTGGATGTCTTTCCGTTGGTTCCGGTGACCCCGGCTAACCTAATCTGCTCTGAAGGTTGATTAAAAAAACGATCAGCAATTGTGCTGACTCTTTCACTTAGATTCGGAATCGGCTGCTGGACAATGTCTGGATGACTGAAGTCCCGACCAGATGCCGGCTCCCACAACACTGCAGAGGCCCCTTTTTGAATTGCCTGTTCCACATAGTCCAAACCATGGCTACAAGCACCTTGGCAAGCCAAGAACAAACCAGAGTCCTCAACTTGATCCGCTCGCAGACTCAAGTTTGTCACCACAACATTGCTTTTGGGTTCAGCAAAGCCGTCAATGAGCACGTCAAGTGAAACACCAGCAGGATTCACTAAAGCGCCCCTGCTGCTGTTAGCAGACTATCTGTGCCTGACTCGAGTTTGTCCGGCGCAATGTCAATCAGACGCAACGCACCGGAAACGACTTGGGCAAACACGGGTGCTGCAACATCGCCGCCGTAATGAGAATCACCCTTTGGCTCTTCAATCAAAACCACACAAACAAGACGCGGGTTTGACGCTGGCGCCAAACCCGCAAAGATAGCATTGTGCCTTTCTGATGAATAACCTCCTAATTCTGACTTTCGAGCGGTTCCAGTCTTGCCAGCCACTCGATACCCTGGTACAGCCGCGGCTTGACCTGTGCCTTGGATAACCACGGTTTCCATCATGTCGATTAACAACCTGGAGGTAGACTGTGCGACGACGCGTTCGCCACTTGGAACCTTATCTAGTTTGAGAAATGAA
>JBCCFQ010000035.1:0-12893 GCA_039029655.1 Pseudomonadota bacterium
AAGAATCCACAATGGTTTTCTCGTCAAATGGCATGCTGGGTATCTCAATGGGTGTCGACCCCGACGCCAACACAACGTGTTTGGCTTCGATGACTTCAACGTTTCCATCGTGGGCTGTGTATTCAACGCGGTTACCACTTAGCAATTTACCGTGACCCTGGAGCCCGGTCACTTTATTGGCTTTGAACAACGCGGTGATACCACCAGTAAACTGCTTCACAATCCCAGCTTTACGTTGCTGCATGGCGGCGATGTCCATGGACACACCGGTTACACCAATCCCGTGGGTGGCGAATTCATGATTCGCCCGATGAAACAATTCGGAAGATTCCAACAATGCTTTGGACGGTATACAGCCAGCATTTAGACAAGTACCACCAAATGCTGGTGTACCGTCATAATTTTTCCATTCGTCAATACACGCGGCGTTGAGGCCATTTTGTGCCGCGCGAATTGCCGCTACATAACCGGCCGGCCCGGCGCCAATGACAACCACGTCAAAAGACATACCCATTTAGGTCTCCCTTATACTTCTGTGTTCAGATTTGTAGTAATAGTCTGGCGGGGTCTTCCAAGTACTCTTTTATAGCAACCAGGAACTGCACCGCTTCTTTTCCGTCAATTAACCGATGATCGTATGAAATAGCCAGATACATCATCGGTCTGATGACAACCTCACCGTTCATAGCGATGGGCCGATCTTGAATCTTATGCATACCCAATATCGCCGTCTGGGGCGGATTCAATATGGGTGTTGAGATTAAGGAACCAAACACCCCGCCATTGGTGATGGTAAACGTACCGCCAGTCAACTCTTCTAAGGCAATCTCGCCCGCCCTTGCGCGGGTTGCAAAGTCATTAATGCCTTTTTCAACATCGGCAAATTGCATTTGGTCCGCGTCACGTAAAATAGGAACCAACAAACCACGCTCAGTAGACACCGCTATGCCAATATCTGCATAGTCGTGGTACACAATATCGTTGTCGTCAATGAACGCATTGACCGCGGGATAACGTTTGAGTGCCTCTGAGGCCGCCTTAACAAAAAACGACATAAAGCCAAGTTTGACGCCATGGGCTTTGTCAAACGATTCTTTGTATTGAGCCCGCAAAGCCTTCACCGCCGTCAAATCCACTTCGTTAAAGGTGGTTAGCATGGCCGCCGTTTGCTGGGCATTAACCAAACGTTCAGCCACCTTGGTACGCAAACGGGTCATGGGCACGCGTCGCTCTTCCCGAGACCCGGAGCTCACCTGGGGTGTCGACGCTTTGGCAGGTGTGCTCGCGGGCTTGGCGTCTTTTTTTGCTAAATGATCCAGAACATCAGACTTGCTTATACGACCATCCCGTCCGGTTCCGGCAAGGTCCTTGGCATCTAAACTGTGTTCTTCCAAGAGTCTTCGAACTGACGGACTCAATCTGTCTTGGGAATCTGACGCCTCCTCTTGAACAGACTCCTTCTGCTCTGGCCCAGGCGCTGCTGCAACTTCTCCTTCTTCCAGGATGGCCAAGACTTCGCCGCTGGTTACCGTGGCACCGTCTTCAATCAGAATCTCTTTCAGTACGCCAGACTGGGGAGCAGGCACTTCCAAAACCACTTTGTCAGTTTCCAGATCAACCAGATTTTCATCTCGTTGAACCGAATCGCCAGGTTTCTTATGCCACGAGATCAGGGTCGCATCCGCGACGGACTCTGGTAGTTGAGGTACTTTGACGTCGATACTCATGAATGTTCCTTTGATTAATTAGAGGTCAAGCCCAGCGCCGCTGATACCAACGCGTGTTGTTGTTCTACGTGCACTTGGTAATAACCAACGGCGGGAGATGCCGCATGATCCCGACCTGCATAACTTAAGACATGATGATCTTCCAGGGAGTCTTGCAGCCGGTATCGGATTTGGTACCAAGCACCCTGATTCATATGTTCTTCTTGACACCACACGATTTGCTTCGCATTCGGATAGTGCTGAATTGCCGCGGTATATTTTTCTTTTGGAAATGGATAAAGCTGCTCAATTCTGACAATGGCCACGTTCTCAAGACTTGCCCCACGGCGCGCCTCCAAAAGGTCGTAGTAAACCTTTCCGCTGCAAAAAACGATGCGATCAACTTGCGACGCCGCAAGATCATCAATCTCATCAATGACAGTATTGAAGCCGCCCTCAGCCAACTCTTCTAAACTCGAGGTGGCCAATTTATGCCTAAGCAAGCTTTTCGGCGTCATCACAATCAGAGGCTTTCTAAAATCCCAAAGCATTTGTCTTCTGACCATGTGAAACATTTGCGCGGGCGTGGAAGGCACGCAGACTTGCATGTTTTTCTCAGCGCATAGCTGCAGATAGCGCTCCAACCTGGCCGAGGAATGCTCGGGACCCTGCCCTTCGTAGCCGTGGGGCAAATACATGACCAGTCCGCAATAGCGACCCCACTTTGTTTCACCGGAAGATATGAATTGATCGATAACCACCTGCGCACCGTTGGCGAAATCTCCGAATTGAGCCTCCCAGATAACCAAAGCACTGGGCTCCGCCGTGGCATATCCGTACTCGAAACCTAATACGGCTTCTTCGGACAAAAACGAATCCGTGACCCGAAAGTCGCCCTGATCGTCGGCCAGATGTTGCAAAGGAACGTGCTCCAACTTCTGAACTTGATCATGAAGAACGGCGTGGCGATGAAAGAACGTGCCCCGCCCGCTGTCTTGCCCGGTCAGACGAATCTTCACGCCATCCGTCAATAAAGTGGCATAGGCCAAGGTCTCGGCAAAACCCCAATCCATCACCGTTTCTCCAGATGCCATTCGTTGCCGATCTTGATAGATACGAGCAACACGAGGATGGAGCTTCAATGTATCGGGCAAGTGAACAAGCCTTTCACCCAATGCCGCTAAGCGCTCTTTCTCTACACCAGTTTGAACCTCTTGATCCCAGTTGACCGTGTCGAACTCGTGCCAGTTGACCATGTGTTCATGACCGATCTCACCGAGTGCATCCTTGGATACGGAATCTCCAGCGTCCAGCGCTTCGCGAAAAGCATCCAGCATCTGTTGAGGTTCACCCTCTTTCACGGTTCCATCTGTAACAAGCCTGTCGGCGTACAGCTGTCGCGTGGTTTTGTGAGATCGAATCTCTTTATACATAAACGGCTGCGTCGCCGCCGGTTCGTCGGCTTCGTTGTGGCCGTGACGACGATAGCAAACCAGGTCGATAACCACGTCTTTGTTAAAACGCATTCGATATTCCAACGCCAGTCGGGTAACTAGAATCACGGCGTGAGGATCATCGCCATTTACGTGAAAGACTGGCGCCTCGATCATTTTTGCAACGTCAGTGCAATACTCCGTGGATCTCAAATCCTTCGGGTCAGATGTGGTGAAGCCAACTTGGTTATTGCACACAATGTGCACGGTGCCGCCAGTATAAAAGCTCGTAACCTGAGACATCTGTAATGTCTCCATGACCACGCCTTGACCAGAAAACGCCGAATCCCCGTGTACCAAAATCGGCATCACGGAATCGCCTTTTTCATCGTCCCGTCGCTCTAGGCGCGCACGCACACTACCTTCCACAACGGGGTTAACTATTTCCAAATGGGAAGGGTTAAATGCCAATGCTATATGTACATTGCCACCGGGCGTTGTAACGTCAGTGGAAAAACCCATGTGATACTTCACGTCACCGGATGACCCCACCGCATCGAATCTGCCTTCAAACTCGGAAAACAAATCTTTAGGCGCTTTGCCGACGCAATTGACCAGCACATTGATACGACCTCTGTGAGCCATACCAATGACGATGGCCTGAAGACCGAAGCCTCCACCCTTTTGGATCAACTCATTGAGCATAGGGATCAGGCTTTCCCCACCTTCAAGAGAAAATCGTTTTTGCCCAACGTAACGGGTATGAAGATAACGTTCTAACCCTTCAGCAGCGGTCAAGTGATCTAACAAATCCAATTTTTCGGCTTCATTGAGGCGAGCATGCATACCGCTGCTTTCAAACTTCTCTTGCAACCAACGACGTTCGGCCGTATTGGATACGTGCATAAACTCCGCACCCACGGCAGAGGAGTAAACCGTTTGAAGCATCTCGTGTATGGCGCCTAGAGTCGCAGTAGGTCCAAGCCCGGCCAGGTTGCCGGTGTTAAAAACGCTGGACATATCCGCGTCGGACAAACCGTAATGTTGGGGTTTCAGGTCCGGCAGCGGTTCGCGTTGTTGGAGCCCCAGAGGATCCAGTCTGGCTTGGCGATGACCGATGAGGCGATAACGTTCTATCAAACTTTGAACCGCAGCCTGTTTACGCAAAACCTCCGGCTCTTGAAGGGTAGTCCCACCCTTACCCCGCACTTTAGCCTTGAGCAAAAACTCTTCCCGGACAGCCTCATGAGAGACATCTGCGCCATTGGTAAATCCTTTGAAGTAGTCGCGCCACTTTGCGTCTAAGGAATTTGGATCTTCCAAATAGCGCTCAAATCGCTCTTCAATGTATGCCGCATTCACCCCAAACAACGGTGAAGTCTCGTGTTGTTCCTTGTTGGTTTTACCCATAGAAAAGCCAGCCCTGCAAAGCTTCAACCGAGCGTGTCGGCCGAAGGACGAAGTGTCTTAGAAAACGGGCTGGCTAGTGTAGCGAAACGCAGGTTAAGTTAAAACGATTAAGGGTACGCAAACCCAAGAAATGTCTGAAAAAAACGTCGAAATCCGGGAAAAATACGGGAACTACTGTATAAATTTTCTTTTTACTTGAATTTATATACAGACTGAGAGCGGGCCTGGAGTGACAATTCACGGGTCAGTTCGTGGGCCAAAAAGGCGCTGACCAAAGACCCAGCTGCCGCCACCAGCATCAAACCAACCTGACCAGGGAAGGCGTCTGGCGTGAAGAACAAGAAAATACCCAGAGCAGACGAGAGCATGGCCATGCTGTAACAGCCGAGAGCTCGTTGACGCACGGAAGGCAAGCTGTAGCACACTAAAATGCACACCCAGACCCCCGCTGCGGCAGCCCCAAGACCTGCAGCCACCGCAAAGACCCAGGGGGCAATTAGATAGGTTGCCACTAGCATGCAAAGGGTGAGAAAACCGCTGGCCATGAGTGCCGGCCAATTGTTGATGGCACCGGCGAAGCTCACCAGGTCGTCTAGTCCATCAACACATATTTGAATTAGGCGCATGACTTATATGCGAACTAGCTGTCAATTCCCAGCCAATCCTTGTAGCCCCGCCATCCGGTGTTGCGATAAGTACGTTCTGGTGAAGGCGGCACATTCTCAGGACAAAACCCAAGCTCCGGCCGTAAACCCCGACAAAACCGTCGCCAGTCAGCCCCGGACTTGAGGTTGAGTGAGCGGGCAAACTCTCGAGCCTCGGAAAACGGAAGATAACTTCTGGGCTGACCAGATTTTGCCATGGTGTTTTCCAACGTCTCGGGCGAACTCTTCACCTCATCGCACCATCGTTGAAAAGAGTCATAGCTGAAGTCCGGGTTGCCGCGAGAATCCCGACGAGACCACTTGGTGCTCATTCGTGAACGCCAAAAGTCCGTTTGCTCCTGGGACGATGAAGGTTCGTTATCATTTTGAGGCGCAGAAAAGTCAAAATAGTCGCCACCTTGCATGGTTTTTATGAGCGGCCGTCCAAAGCCAAAGTTCTTGATCACTGTCATTGGTACATCTCTTCAGTTTTCTTATTCTTAATTTAGCTAGCTTGATGTATTTGAGCTGCGAACCACGTCACAGCAATACTTTTATTTTTCAGTGGTTTACGTCTGCTTTTTTACTTAATGTTGCAAACTCACCACGATCAGCGTCTTTGCTCGGCTGACTCAGCCGATGCTGTAGACCACGTACAATCTCTTTGCGCTTACCCGACAAACCCAACGGACGAAGACACATATCTAGCATCCAGTTGATGCGTCGCCGGTTCCTGACCTGCAGGGCATAGGGGTTAAGCACGGGGCCCGCGCACTCTGGGGCGAAATCCAGAGCCCGCATGGCATCCACGAACAAGCGGAAAAATTCCTTCTGCACCCTGGGCCGAAATGGCACGATGGACGTCTCTAGGGAAAACAACATGGGATTTGTATTGATCTCCCATACCTGGGGGGCACCATCCTCGGTCAGCCCGTAATCAATACGTCCATATTGCACCCCGGCTAATTGAGCAATTTCCTTGAGCACTTTTTCGTGGGGGTTCTTCGCCAGGTAGGCTTCTTCCATAGCCAGCCACTGATCGATGGCAACCGGATCCTGCAGGTCCGTGGTTTTCACCATCCAATGACTTTGGCATAAAACATGCCGGGGAATTATCTGTGTTCCAACAACATACGCTGAATACTTATAGTGAATTCCGTTTTCTGAAGTATCCAGAAATTCGATGATGACAGTATCTTCGTCAAGTAAACCCAAAGAACTTTTTTGATTGATGAATAGTTCGAGATCTTCTGCCGTATGTATCAGCGGTGATGTGTTACCGGCGTGATCATTTGCTTGTCGAACAAAAACCGGGAAATTCTGAACGGCAGCGTAGTCTGATACTCGAAAAATGTTAAACCGATTGTATTTCTCTTCCCAGAGTTTCTTCAGCAAATCAAAACGAGTTAATGTACGTCCCGGGCAATTTAGGCTCCGGACCGATTCGGAATTCTGTGTTAATAAGTCCCAGATGCGCTTCGCGTTGCGAAATTCGCTCTTATTTAAACGCTCTATATCAGAGAAAAGATAAGTACCGGGCAAGATATTCTTGAGTTCGAACAAATGATGGTACGGTGTAACAGTAAACAGCTGTTCTAGTGGAGAGAAAGGCTGTTTTCCCTGAAGACCTTTGTGTCGCGTCACTGTGACGGTGTTTCCGGCGTTTGTCAGGTAGTAGATCATTTCGACATCGACCGCTTGTTATTAGAATAGTTTGCATAATCTATCGAATTTTCCGGATAAACTCTGTGAGGCGAATCACGATTGAAAACAAAAAGATGGTGGTTATGTAAAGATGATCCGGTTTTTAAGTTTAGTTTTATTGTGGATGCTGACAGCGTGTAACTCACGAGAGCAAACAGTCGAATTTTCCATAATAGAAAGTCCCGCCAAATCCTTTGCAGCCTTACCTCATCTGAGTGTTTATAAAAACGTTCCCTTACTAAGTTGGGTGTCACCAACTGGCGAAGGTCATCAACTGCAATATTCGTTATTGAGCAAGACGGTGTGGACAAACCCTCGCACAGTAAGCCAGGGCAGTGGCTGGTTTGTTAACTGGGCAGACTTCCCTTCGGTTGTTCAACTGGACGAGGATTTTCTGGCTGCTCATTGGCTTGAGAAAAAGTCCGGTGGCCCTTACGCCTACGACGTCAAATTAAGTATCTCCAAAGACGGCGGGGCCAATTGGTCAAACGGATTCTTAGCCCATCATGATAAAACAGCTACAGAGCACGGATTTGTTTCACTTTTTCCTATGCAGAATGGGCTGGGGGCCGTGTGGCTGGATGGCAGAAAAACAATCCCCTCCCAGGATGAAGACAACCGTGCCATGACGCTTCGTAGCGGTAGCTTTTCTACCCAAGGAGAGACCCTATCCGAAGTGGAGTTAGACCCACGCACCTGTGACTGCTGTCAAACCGACGCTGCCATAGTGCGCGGAAACCCCGTCATCGCCTACCGGGATCGGGACCAAGACGAGATCCGGGACATTAAGCTCATCAAACATGACCATGGCGCTTGGTCGGCCCCCCAACTACTCCACCGTGATGATTGGAAAATCAGAGGTTGCCCAGTGAATGGACCCGCTATCGACGCAAGAAACCAGTTGGTGGCAGTTGCATGGTTCACGGCTCCCAGTGGCCAGGGTCGCGTCATGCTGGCCCTATCCACCGATGGTGCAGAAAACTTCAACGAAACGACAGTGGTTGCCACATCTGGAAATGGCCGAGTGGACGTTAGTATTTTACCTAACGACTCCATCACTGTGCTATGGATGGGTAAGTCCCAGGGAGAGACTGCGTCGTTAAGAATCAAAACATTTGACCTCAACCTAAACATCATCAACGAAAGAGTCATCAGCGACGTCACCGCCTCACGCACCTCGGGATTCCCCCAAATGGTTTCGACCGACGAACACCTGGTGCTTGCCTGGACTGACGTTAGCCCAGAGGGTCAATGGGTGAAAACCGCCGTATTACCCCATTAGCTCTCTAACTAACCGCCTCGATACTTACACGATTTAGAGCCGCGGTGATGTCGCGCCCTAGATCCTGAGCGCTCTCTAAACCAACAGACAACCGAATTAAGCCATCACTGATCCCAGCCGTGCGTCGAGCTTCCGGAGACATTGCGGCATGAGTCATAGTGGCCGGGTGAGCAACCAGACTCTCCACACCCCCTAAGGACTCCGCCAGTGAGAAGAAGACCAAGGATTGAACAAAACGCTCAACTTCTTGAAGATTCGCGAGCTCGAAACTCAGCATGGCCCCGAAACCCATTTGTTGACGCTTTGCCACTTGGTGGTTTGGATGATCCTCAAGTCCCGGGTAAAAAACTTGTCTTACCCTTGGGTGTTGCCGCAACAATTCGGCCAGTCCTTTAGCGGTTTGTGCCTGTTGCGCCATACGCACTTGCAGAGTGCGTAAGCCTCTCAAGGTCAAGAAGCTATCGAAGGGTGCACCGGTTACCCCTAAACAGTTGGCCCACCATTCAAGTTCTTCATGTAGTGATTCAGTCTTCGCAATGGCTACTCCTCCGACAACATCACTGTGTCCATTCAAATACTTTGTGGTGGAATGCACTACGATGTCCGCGCCTAGGGCCAATGGATTTTGAAACACCGGCGACAAAAATGTGTTGTCTGCAACCATCACCGTGCCAAATTTTTCGGCGAATTCACGAACCAATGAAAAGTCGGTGACCCGTAGTAGCGGGTTACTTGGCGTTTCCACAAGAATCATTTTCGGACCAAGCGCAAAGGCTGCGGCTAGAGCGTCGCGATCTGACTGGTCTACAAACAGAACATCAAATCGGTCAACCTTAGCCATCGTAGTGAGTAAACGATGGGTTCCACCGTAGCAATCGTGGGGTGCGATCAGAAGTTCGCGGCGACCCACAAGCTGACACACCAAATGGATCGCCGCCATGCCAGAACCGGTAATGGTGGCGCCAAAGCCCCCTTCCAGATCCGCCAAGGCTTCAGCCAAGTTGCTGCGTGTTGGGTTACCTGAACGGGTGTAATCGTACTCCGCTTTTTGTCCAAGACCATGAAACCTGAAGGTCGACGACAAGTGCACCGGTGGCATCACCGCATTGTGCCCAGAATCGCTGTCCACACCCGCTCTCACTGTACGAGTCGCAATACTCGAACCGGAAACACCACCATCTCTTTTTTCTTGCCCTTGGCCCATGGCCCTCTCTCCTTAATACTTACAAAGCACGGAGATACGAAAGCCGGTACGACCAGTGTCGCTGCCTCATCTTTCGGCAATGCAAACGCACCCCCGCAGGATTTGGCACCTTTCGATGAATGCATCGATGGTTGCCCCGGTTTCATAGGGCCTGTCCCCTCAACCGGTCTTGATGAGCGAAATACAGCCAAAAAAAAACCTGCCAGCAAAAGCTGAAGCAGGTCGCCTCGCTTTAGCTGTATTTCTTAAGCGCCCGCAAGCTGAACTCAAATCGGCGCGTACAGTGAGGTTACGAGAGTGGTCGGGCCTGTGTCAACCCTCCCAGTTTGCTAAACGATTAATCATGACCTCGACATCCCCTTCAATAGTGTCAAAGTTGGCCGGACGCTCTAAAAGCATCGCCAAATTGTCTGGTACAGCCACCGGACCCGTGAGGGGTTCAATGATGTCATCAAACTTAGCCGCATGAGCCGTTGCAACAACAATAGTATTTGATTGATCCGGATACTCCCGACGATAAACATCCAGCGCCGTTGCCGTGTGGGGACAGTGCACCTCAGCGGTTTCCCCGAACTCCTGTTGAATGCGACTCTTAATCGACTCATCGTCCACCGAGTAGGCCGAGACCATTTGGCTCAACACCGGATGATCCGGATACAAATCACGCAAGCGCTCCATGTTGCTGGGATTGCCCACATCCATAGCAGAGGCCAAGGTCTCAATGGTGGCTCGCGGCTCCCACATGCCGGTTTTCAGAAAATCAGGTATGGGTTTGTTGGCGTTGGTCACCAAAACAATCTCGCCAATGGGCAACCCTATCGCACGCGCTAGGACACAGCTAAAGGCATTACCCAAATTACCCGTGGGGATTAGGAAATTAGGTTTTTCTCCATACGCGCGATAGTGCCAAAGGCTGGCTGCGGCGTAATAGGTCATTTGTGGCATGAGACGACCGATGTTAATACTGTTGGCAGACGCCAAACTGTAGCTTTCTACCCATTGCGGATTTGCGAAAGCCTGTTTCACCATCCGCTGACAATCATCGAAAGCACCTTGGACCGCCAAAGACAGAATGTTTTCGCCCCAACAGGTGAGCTGGTGTTGTTGCCGCAGAGACACCCGTCCTTCGGGAAACAGAATGACGACTCGAAACCCGGATCGGCGAAAAAACGCGGCGGCAACAGCCCCACCTGTGTCCCCCGAGGTTGCCACCAAGATAGTCTTGCCCTGAGCCTCCGGAATTCTAGATAAACAAGCGGCGAGAAAGCGAGCACCCACATCCTTAAACGCACTGGTGGGGCCGTGGAACAACTCCAGCACGTGGGGAGAGGACCCAGTCACTTTCAAGGGAAAGTCAAAAGCGTCTCGGCAGATGTCTGACAACTGCGACGCCAAGTTGGAGCCAACAAAAAAAGGCTTTAACAACTCCTCAGCAATCTCTACCCAGGTTTCTGCGCCGTGGAACGCATCGACAGAGAGTTCAGGTAATACGGTCGGCATGTATAAACCACCATCGGGGGCCGTTCCAGACCCCAATGCGACTTCTAAACCAACTTCGTCACCACCACCCCGTGTGCTTCGAAACTCCATCAGCACTCCTCAGAAGTTTGCGCCTAAATAAGCGCTCAAACGCAGCAAATCTGCAAACACTCCCGCAGCCGTAACGTCGGGACCGGCACCTGGTCCTTGGACAATCAGTGGGTTGTTGGAATAGCGTGCAGTAACAAACTGAACCACATTGTCCGTCTCTGCAATTCTTGCAAACAAGTGGTTTCGCGGTACCAACTCCAGTTTAGCACTTGCGCTACCATCAGCTTGTAGTCGCCCCACAAATCGCAGCACACCCTCGGTTTCCTTCGCTTCAATTACGCGATGGGCAATCTCTTCGTCAAAGTCCTTAAGCCCATCCAAAAACTCATCTACGCTACAGGATTCCAAGGATTGGGGCACCAAACCTTGTAAATCGATATCATCTAACTCTAACTGCAAACCCATTTCACGACCGAGGATGGTGAGTTTGCGAGCCACGTCCATGCCGGATAAGTCATCTCTTGGGTCTGGTTCTGTGTAGCCCGCCGCTTTGGCCTGACATACGATTTCAGAGAATGGCATCGTACCGTCAAAGTGATGGAACAAATAGGCCAATGTGCCCGAGAAGATACCTTCAATCTTAAAGATTTCATCTCCGGTCTCACGCAGGTCATTTAGAGTTTGGATGATGGGTAGACCCGCGCCAACAGTGGTTTCGTAAAGCAAGCGAGAATTGCCACGACGGCGCGCTGATTTTAGTTCCCGATAGTACTCAAACGTGTCGCTACTGGCTTTCTTATTTGGCGTAATCACATGAACGCCCGCCGCCAACCAATCTTTGTACGCTTGAGCAATTTCAGAGCTGGCACTACAATCGATAATCACCGCATGAGGCAGACTATCGCTTCGAATGTGATCAAAAAATTGCTCTAGATCCAGATCAACGGCATTTGTTTCCAATTGCTCGCGCCAGTTTTCATCCAGCACACCACGATTCTTCAGCAACATCTTTTTGGTGGTGGTGATTCCCCGCACCCGGATGTCTAGATTGGCTTCGTTGCACAGTCTCTGATATTCGGCAGCCATTTGGTCCAGCAATGTTCCACCCACATTGCCTCGACCGATAACACCGACAGAGACAGTGTGTCGAGACAGGTAAAAACGGGCATGAATGGCTTGAACTGCTCGGGTCACGTCACGTGTGGCAATAACGGCAGAAATGTTTCGCTCAGAAGAACCCTGGGCAATGGCCAATACATTCACACCAATGCTGCCCAAGGCGTCGAAGGTTTTGGCCGAGACACCGGGTGTGCCACTCATTCCTTCACCCACAACGGCAACGATACTGCAGTCGCGCTCGACAGAGATCGTTTCAATTTGTTTCTCTTGAATCTCCAATTTAAAGGCTTGAGCCACCGCAATTCTTGCGGTTTGGGCTACATCGTCCGGCACAGCAAAACAGATGGAGTGCTCAGAACTTCCTTGGGAAATCAAAATTACGGACAGGTTTGCTTTGCTTAACGCTTCGAACAAGCGGTGTGCGGTTCCCGGGACACCGATCATGCCCGTCCCCTCCAAATTGACCAAAGCCACACCATCAATACTGGTAACGCCTTTAACCGCCTGCCCCACACCGACGCCACTACTGATACACGTGCCTTGGTGTGACGGATTCCAGGTGTTTCGAATAAAAATTGGCGTGTCGTTGGCAATTGCCGGCGCCATGGTTTGAGGATGAATGACGCTGGCACCAAAATACGCCAACTCCATCGCCTCGCTATAGGACAACGCTTCAACTACAGTGGCTTCAGGTACACGACGGGGGTCTGCACTCATTACACCATCCACATCTGTCCAAATGTGCATTTGCTCCGCATCCAACAGATTCGCGAAGATGGATGCGGAAAAGTCGCTGCCATTTCTCCCCAAGGTCGTGGGAAGGTTGTTTTCATCACTGGCAATGTAACCAGTAATCACGAG